>NZ_JBSFPX010000396.1:0-1003 GCF_053588415.1 Mycobacterium sp. NPDC003449 | reverse complement strand
TCTCGATCTTGCTCGCCACCGGGTGGATCGAGGACGTCGAGTGGTTGATGTAGGAGATCGAACCGGTCGGCGGAACCGCCTGCAGGTTCTGGTTGTAGATACCGTGCGCCTGCACCGACTCCTTCAACGAACGCCAATCGTCCTGCGTCGGAACGTGGATGCCGGCGTCGGCGAAGATCTGGCGCACCTTGTCGGTCTTGGGCTCCCACGCCTGCTCGGTGTACTTGTCGAAGAACTCGCCCGAGGCGTACTTCGACTTCTCGAACCCGCCGAAGGCCTTACCGCGTTCGATCGCGATGAGGTTGCTGGCCCGCAGGGCGTGGTAGAGCACGGTGTAGAAGTAGATGTTGGTGAAGTCGACCCCCTCTTCGGACCCGTAGTGGATCCGTTCCCGGGCCAGGTAGCCGTGCAGGTTCATCTGCCCGAGGCCGATCGCGTGGGAGTCGTTGTTGCCCTGCTCGATCGAGGGCACCGACCAGATGTGGGTCTGATCGCTCACCGCGGTCAACGCCCGGATCGACACCTCGATGGTCTGCGCGAAGTCCGGCGAGTCCATCGTCTTGGCGATGTTGAGCGAGCCCAGGTTGCACGAAATGTCCTTGCCCACTTTGGCATAGGACAGGTCGTCGTTGAACACCGACGGCGTCGACACCTGCAGGATCTCCGAGCACAGGTTGCTGTGGGTGATCTTGCCCTCGATGGGGTTGGCCCGGTTCACCGTGTCCTCGTACATGATGTACGGGTAGCCCGACTCGAACTGCAGCTCGGCCAGCGTCTGGAAGAACTCGCGGGCCTTGATCTTGGTCTTGCGGATCTGGCCGTTGTCGACCATCTCGTAGTACTTCTCGGTGACGTTGATGTCGGCGAACGGCAGACCGTAGACGCGTTCCACGTCGTAGGGCGAGAACAGGTACATGTCCTCGTTGCGCTTGGCCAGCTCGAAGGTGATGTCGGGGATCACCACACCCAGCGACAGCGTCTTGATCCTGATCTTCTCGTCGGA
>NZ_JBSFPX010000395.1:0-1031 GCF_053588415.1 Mycobacterium sp. NPDC003449 | reverse complement strand
TCCAATTATTCCTTGCAGGACAGGCACTTTCGCGTATCTACACCCCACCAAAGCAACATTTCACGGAAAATCCGGGCTAAGGCGTCGACTCTGGTTTGCGTGGTCAAAATGACAACCCCCTACTGACTGCCCGAACGTGGATTTCAGCAAAATGCTCAGTCGATCCACTGGTACTTGTCCAAAGTGTAGTTTGATGCTCGACTTGATAGCGAGTTCTGCACTCCAACGGAGCTCCGACGACCGTGTCACCGCGGTCGGCAGCGCCTGCGCCCTCACCCGGGCCCGGTTGCTGCGACGCGTCGTCGCCGTGTTCACGACCTGAGCACGGCGAAGGCCGGTCGCCTCACATTCTGGAACTCCCATGCAAGGAAACCACTGATGGACCGCTCGCAATCAGTCGACGCACTGCCCCATGTCGCCGACACGTCAGCAGACGCCGCCCTCCGCGAAATCGAGGATCGCGTGTTGTGGCTATCGACGTCGATCGTTCACCACGCCAACCGTGTTCGGCCCAACCTGACCGGTGAATCGCCCCGGTGAGTCCGGAGGCTTCATCTCTTGTGAAGGATGGAGTCATGGCAGGTTCGAGGAAGTATCCGGCTGAGCTGCGTGAGCGCGCGGTGCGGATGGTCGCTGAGGTGCGCGATCAGTATTCGTCGGAGTGGGCGGCTATCGAGTCAGTGGCGGCCAAGCTGGGCATTGGCACGCCCCAGACACTGTTGAGCTGGGTGCGTCGCGATCAGATCGACTCCGGGGTGCGTCCTGGGGTCACCAGCGACATGGCCGAGGAACTGCGGCGGTTGCGGGCGGAGAATCGAGAACTGAAACGCGCCAACGACATTCTGAAATCGGCCTCGACTTTCTTCGCGGCGGAGCTCGACCGCCGCAATCGGTGATTCTCGACTACATCGACACTCACAAACAGGAGTACGACGCCTGCGCCCGGCGCAGCCAGCCCTCCAAGCGCCAGGTCCGCGAAGAGGAGCTCAAAGTTGAGATCGCCCGTGTGCACCGCGAGAACTACGCGGTCT
>NZ_JBSFPX010000394.1:0-1038 GCF_053588415.1 Mycobacterium sp. NPDC003449 | reverse complement strand
TCCCCCACCTGGCGGCCCCAGACGTATTCGGTCAGGATCGGCTGGCCCAGTTCGAAGTGGTTGTAGGGCGCGATGGACGCGCCGGTGTCGAACACCTGGTACGGGGCCGGCCACAGGTCGCGGGTGATCGGCTGCCAGCAGCCCGGCCGGCCCTCGGGACCGCCCTTGGCGTTCACCCTGGGCAGGTTGTCCGGATACACCCACGGATTGGGCGCGCCGACGAACGAGTCGAGCAGCTGGAACGAATAGCCGTTGCTGGTCTGCTTCGCGAATCCCGGGGCGGCGTCGTGGTAATTGCGGATCATGCAGAACAACGCCGGGCTGTTGCGGTCCAGCATCGCGCTCACCGGCAGCAGGTCCTGGGCGCCGCGCACCAGATACGGCCCGCCACGCTCGAAAATCTCCCCACCGGTATTCCCGAACCCCACCGCGGCCACCAACGCCTGATCCAGATTGCCCCGCTGCGCATTCAACGTCCGCGCCGTGGTCACCGCATTACTCAACCCGTCGAACAGATCCGGCCCGGCATCGGCATACACCTCACCCAGATCCGCCAAACCCCGAATATCCCGACGAATCTGAGGCATCCGCGGATTCAAATCCCCCAAAATGTCATTGCCATCAACAATCGACCGACCGAACTTATCGCCCAACCCGTCCAACGCCTGCGCCGTCGCGGTCAACGTCTCATTCAGCTTGATCGGATCCACCTGCTCCGAAATCGCGGTGATCGTCTCGAACAACGTATTGAACTCCGTCGTCACCCCCTTCGCCTCGATCGGCGTCGACGCGGTCAGACGGTCCGCCGACGGATTCTCCGGCGCCACGAAGGACACGTATTTGTTGCCGAACACCGTCGTCGCCCGCAACTCCACATCGGCGTTGGCCGGGATCAGCTTCAGGTATTTCGGCTCGACGTCCAGGGTCAACCTGGACTGCGGGTTGTCGTCGACCTCGACCACATCCACCGACGCCAACCGACCGATCGGCACCCCGTTGAAGGTCACCTTCGACCCCGGATCCATCGACAACCCCGAC
>NZ_JBSFPX010000393.1:0-1046 GCF_053588415.1 Mycobacterium sp. NPDC003449 | reverse complement strand
CAGGCTGCGCCGCACATCCGGATGGTGCGTGATCGACACCCGCGGGGCGGTCTTGTCGGTCATCTGGGTCAGGTCGGCGCCCTGCACCCGCTCCTTGGCGTACTCCAGCGCGTTGAGGTAACCGGTCGACAGGGTCGCGATGGCCTTGGTGCCCACCATCATTCGGGCCTGCTCGATCACGTCGAACATCTGCGCGATGCCGTTGTGCACCTCACCGACCAGCCAGCCCTTGGCCGGGGTGCCGTGCTGACCGAACGTCAGCTCACAGGTGGCCGAGACTTTCAGGCCCATCTTGTGCTCGACGTTGGTGACATACACCCCGTTACGCTCGCCGGGCTCGCCGGTCTCGGGATCGAACAGGAACTTCGGCACGAAGAACAACGACAGGCCCTTGGTGCCCGGTCCCGCGCCCTCGGGGCGGGCCAGTACCAGGTGGAAGATGTTTTCGAACAGGTCATCGGAGTCGGCGGAGGTGATGAACCGCTTCACCCCGTCGATGTGCCAGGAGCCGTCGTCCTGCTGGACGGCCTTGGTGCGCCCGGCACCGACGTCAGAACCCGCATCGGGTTCGGTGAGCACCATGGTGGCGCCCCAGCCGCGCTCGGCGGCCAGGATCGCCCACTTCTTCTGCTCCTCGGTGGCCTGCTTGTAGAAGATGCTGGCAAACCCGGCGCCGCCGCCGTACATCCAGACGGCGGGGTTGGCGCCCAGCAGATGCTCATGCAGGGCCCACAGCAGCGCCTTGGGCATCGGCATGCCGCCGAGTTCTTCCTCGAGGCCGACCTTGTCCCAGCCGCCCTCGATGACCGCGCGCACCGACTTCTTGAACGCCTCGGGCAGCGTCACGGTGTGGGCGTCCGGGTCGAATACCGGCGGGTTGCGGTCACCTTCGACGAACGAATCGGCGATCGGCCCCTCGGCCAGGCGCGCCATCTCGGTCAACATCTCCCGCGCGGTGTCGGCATCCAGGTCGCTGTAGGAGCCTGCACCCAGTGCCTTGTCCACGCCGAACACGTCGAACAGGTTGAACACCTGGTCACGGACAT
>NZ_JBSFPX010000392.1:0-1077 GCF_053588415.1 Mycobacterium sp. NPDC003449 | reverse complement strand
TGTAATTCCCGGCCAGGTTGTGAACGCGTAGGCGTTCGATGGGGGTAAGTCCGCCGATACCAGTGTGGGCTCGGTGGTGGTTGTAGTGGTGCAGCCAGTCATCGTAGGTGGCGGCGCGGGCTTCGTCGCTGGTGTAGGTCTGGGCGTATGCCCACTCGGCGGCCAGGGTGCGGTTGAAACGTTCGACTTTTCCGTTGGTCTGGGGCCGGTAGGGTCGGGTGCGTTTGTGCTTGATGTCGGTTCCCAGCACTTCCGCGAAAACCTTTGACCGGTAACATGATCCGTTGTCAGTCAGGACGCGTTTGACGACGATCCCGTGAGCGTTGAAGAACGCGTTGGCCCGGGCCCAGAAGTCGGCCGCGGTCTGCTTGCGTTCGTCAGGCAGACTCTCGGAGTAGGCCAGCCGGGAGTGGTCATCGACGGCGTGATGCAAATAGGCGTACCCGCGGCCCTGCTTCTTGTTGTTGCGGTTACCGATCGTGCGGCCCAATTTACGGTGCCCGCCGCCGTCGGGGATACGACCCAGCTTCTTGATGTCGACATGCACCAGATCCCCCGGCGCAGCGTGCTCGTAGCGTCGCGGCTTGGGCCGGCGCACCGGCAGGCCGGTGTTCTGGTCCAGGTGGCGCAACAGCGGCATCCGGTAGCGCCGTAGCACCGCCTCCACCGTCGACCGGGCGATCTTGAGGTGAGCGGCGATACGGGGAGCTCCCCACCGCTTGGCGAACCGCAGCCCGATGATCCGGCGTTCTCGGCGTACCGGCAGCTGATGAGGGCAGCGGTGCGGCCGGCTGCTCACATCGTTCATGGCCGCTTCCCCGCCCGCGCGGTAGCGATCAGCCCACTTCTTGGCCGTGGCCGGCGAGCAATTGAAGCGTTCCCCGGCACGTCGCAGGGTCCAACCGTCATCAACGACGCACCGGGCCAACGCCAAACGGCCGCGCGGGGACAAGAACGCATTACGGTGAGTCATGAGGGCCTCTCGGTGGTCGGCGTGTGTGTGGTAACCACACCGATACCGGAGGCCCTCACCCGTTCGTCGCCGCCACGCCGTTCACAACCTCCCCAAGAGTTACA
>NZ_JBSFPX010000391.1:0-1082 GCF_053588415.1 Mycobacterium sp. NPDC003449 | reverse complement strand
ATCGATGGCCACGGTGCGGCGCTCCGCGGTCGGCGCGGCGCCGATCTCGCTCATGGTCGCCGATTTGGCGCCGAGCACCTGGGGCTGGTCGATCTGCGCGAGGACTGGCCCGCCGCGCTGCGCGCCGCCGGATTCGACCCGGCGGCACCGACCGCATGGATCGCCGAAGGACTGCTGATCTACCTGCCGCCCGACGCCCAGGACCGGCTCTTCGACAACATCAGCGCGATCTCTGCCCCGGGTAGCCGGCTGGCCACCGAGTACCACATCGACGCAGGCGCCACATTCCGCGACCGCGGCCGGGCCATGAGCAAGCGGTGGCGTGAGCACGGCTTCGACGTCGATCTGTCCGAACTCTGGTACGACGGCGACCGCAACCCGGTGGACGCCTACCTGGCCGGCCACGGCTGGCAGGTGACCGCACTCCCCCGCTCCGAGGTGTTTGCCCGCTACGGCCGCACCTTCCCCACCACCGACGAGGACGCACCTTTGCGCAGCTCGGTGGCCGTGACCGCGATTCGAAAGTAGGAAGTTCACATGGCACGCACCGAGGGTGACACCTGGGACCTGGCAACCAGCGTCGGCTCGACGGCGACCGGTGTCGCCGCGTCGCGGGCACTGGCCACCAAACAGCCCGATCCGCTCATCGACGACCCGTACGCCGATGCCCTCGTCAAAGCGGTGGGGCTGGAGCACTGCATCCGGCTCGCCGATGGCGAACTGTGCGTCGAGGGCGATCAGATGTTGGACCGGCAGCGGATGTGCGAGCAGATCGCGGTGCGCACCCGGTTCTTCGACGACTTCTTCGCCCACGCCGGGCGCGCCGGGATCCGGCAGGCGGTGATCCTGGCCTCCGGGCTGGACACCCGCGCCTACCGGCTGGACTGGCCGGCGGGCACCGTCGTGTTCGAGGTGGATCAGCCCGAGGTGATCGAGTTCAAGACCCGGACCCTGGCCGATCTCGGGGCTGCGCCGGCCGCCGACCGCCGGACCGTGGCCATCGATCTGCGCGAGGACTGGCCCGCCGCGCTGCGCGCCGCCGGATTCGACCCGGCGGCACCGACCGCATGGATCGCCGAAGG
>NZ_JBSFPX010000390.1:0-1093 GCF_053588415.1 Mycobacterium sp. NPDC003449 | reverse complement strand
ATCGACGTCGGGCCACCCGGGCTCAGAACCACGAGAGGCGCAAGTTCACGCATGTTGCAACGTTTTGCCACCCTGGCTGCAGTCTGCATGTTGGCCCCCACCGCGGTCGCGCCCCTTGCCTCGGCTGATCCGCTCCCGCCGCCGGCCGATCCGGCGGCGGTCACCGCACCACCCCCGCCGGACACCGGCGCAATGCCCTCCTCGCCGCCGGGGGTCCTCGACACCCCGGACGGCTGGCACGTCTCGGTGGCCGGGTCCGATGAGACCCTGCTCCCGGTAGCACCGCTGACCACCGCGGTCTCATCGCGCGAATACCTGGTCGGCGGCACGTTCAAGGGCGATGTCACGGGAGGCGGCAAGACCAAGCTCACCGGCGGCACGCTGGAGGCCGGCGCCCAGATCGGGTGCGGAATCATCAGCGACGAAACCGAGATCAACCCCGGCATCAGCTTCACCCCGGGCATCAAGATTCCGTTCACCGGTGCGGGTGACGTCAACGCCGGTACCGGTATCAGCTTGCAGGGCAAGGTGTACCTCAAGCCCGGCACCGTCACCATCGTCCCGATCGACAAGAAGTCGTTCAAGGGCTCGGGCACTCGGGTGACTATCACCGGCGTCCGGATCAAGTTCGACCAGTGCGCCGGTCAGTCGTTCATCCGCACGTATGCGACCCTGACGAGCTCGACCGACAATACCGACGACGTCGTCACCTACCTCGGCGTGACCAAGGCCGTCTAAGACCAGACATTCCATCGAATACACTGCGGCTCAGTGCAATTAGTATCACCATGACTTTCATCTGTTGTTGCACAACGCAATATTCAGGCTCCGCACAGCTCGGCAATGCCCATTGGACCGACATCCGGCGTGGACCGTTGCGGCTTTGTTCACCGTTGCGAAAACCGATCCGTCCATGATTCGTCCTGACAAATTCCTTTGGGCCCCTTTGGATTCTCCGATCATCGACGTCGGCCCACCTGGGCCCAAAACCACGAGAGGCGCAAGTTCACGCATGTTGCAACGTTTTGCCACCCTGGCTGCAGTCTGCATGTTGGCCCCCACCGCGGTCGCGCCCCTCGCCTCGGCAGACCCG
>NZ_JBSFPX010000389.1:0-1141 GCF_053588415.1 Mycobacterium sp. NPDC003449 | reverse complement strand
GCGAGGGCGACTGGGAGGTGCAGAAGTTCGCAGGTCTCGCTGTCGCCCCTGGCGGGGGCGAGTCCGTCGAGCTGACGATCTACCGGGCCTCGCACGACTCGATCGTCATGGGCCACTACACCACCGCCGCTGCGGCCCGAAGGCACTGCGAGACGGTCGTCCGCCGCGAGCACTCCGACGACTCGACGGTGAAGCTCTGGTGGCGTGAAGACGAGGACACCGTCGACCAGCCGGAGGACGGGGAGCAAGAGCTGATCGAGCACGTGAAGTCGCAGGCTGTTCCTGGCCCCGGCTTCACCCACCCGACCGGCTACGTCGTGACGCCGCTGACGGTCGCCTCCGCGTACGACGAGGAGGCCGACGAATGACGGACCTCTACGCCCAGGCGCTCGCCGACGTCCGCGCCCTCCGCATCGACGAACCGACCACACCGGCCGCAGCCCCGGCCCAGCCGAGCTGTTGCACCGGGGACCGCCGCGGCTACCAGTGGCACCAGCGGAACGGCAGCCCCGCCTGTGAGGCGTCGAGGGCTGCCAACGCCGAGTACACGCGGTCGTACGTCCGGGAGCGGCGCGCCCGCCGGAGGGCCGGTGAGGGCCTGTGAAGGGCGACCGCGACTCCTTCGCCCGGGGCGGCTTCTGGCGCCCCGCCGACCGCAGCGGCCGCGCCGCCAGCCTCCGCGCCGCCCGCGACCAGGCCGCCTACGACCACCAGCCCAAGCGCGGCGTGATCGCCCGCCTCATCAACAGGAAGGACAGCCGCTCATGAGCGTCGAACTCGCCCCGACCGGCGGTGCACTCGCCATCCGCGCCGACCAGACCGAATGGACCCCGCAGCAGGGCGCCGTCCTCCGGCAGTCCGGCATCGACAACCAGGTCGCCTCCGAGGAACTGTCCGCGTTCCTCCACCTGTGCCAGCGCACCCGGCTCGACCCGTTCTCCCGCCAGATCTACCTGATCGGCCGGTGGGACAACCGGCAGCAGCGGAAGGTGTACACCCCGCAGACCAGCATCGACGGGTACCGCGTCATCGCCCACCGCGCCGCCGCCGAGGCCGTGCACGCGCTCGGCTACGACGACACCCTGTGGTGGGGCGCCGCCCGCCGCCGGCGGGGCGGGGGGGTGGGGGGCGCCCCCCCCCC
>NZ_JBSFPX010000388.1:0-1158 GCF_053588415.1 Mycobacterium sp. NPDC003449 | reverse complement strand
AGGACTCGGCGCTCACCCTGTCGTACGCGGGCCATCAGCTCAGCGATGTGCCGACGCCGGTGGACGACGACCAGCTCACCCGGAACCGCGCCACCGTCACGCTCCCGACCGGAGAGACCGCGGTGCAGTCGCTCGACGCCGGACCGATGTCCACGCAGGACCCGCCGGCGGGTATCGGCGTATACGGCCAGGACCCCGTCACGCTCAACCTCAAGGACTCCAGCACGCTGCCGGATCAGGCGGCGTGGCGGCTGCACCTGGGCACGGTGGACGAGGCCCGGTACCCGCAGATCAGTGTGAACCTCGCGCACTCCACGTTCACCAGCAACCCGGCGCTGCGGGCCGCTGTGCTCGCGCTTCGGCAGGGCGACCGGCTGGTCATCACGGACCCGCCGCCGTGGCTGCCGCCAGAGGGCATCAGCCAGATCGTGCTCGGCGTCAGCGAGACGATCGACCACTTCGAGCACCGGTTGACCTTCAACTGCGCCCCGGAGTCGCCGTACCGCGTCGGGGTTCTCGACGACGTCGTCCTCGGCCGCCTCGACACCGGCGGCTCGGTTCTGTGGGCTCCGGCCGGGGCGGCGGACACGGTGATCGACGTGCTGACGACGTCCGGCCCGCTGTGGACCACGGACGCCACGAACATGCCGTTCGACATCCGGGTGGGTGGCGAGGTCATGACGGTGACCGCCGTCACCGGCGTGATCTCGGACGGGTTCAACCGCACGGTGAGCGGCGGCTGGGGCTCGTCGGATACCGGGGATGCGTGGACCACGTCGGGTGGCTCCGCGTCGGACTACAGCGTCGTGGGGGTGTGACATGGCTGACCTGTACGCGTCGTATACCGCGCTCGCTGCGGCCCAGGTGGAGGGCGTGGACTACGAGCGCCGCAGCGTGCCGGTGACCGGCAGCCGGTGGTGTTCGATCGCGATCCACGGCGGCGGCATCGAGCCCGGCTCCGGCGAGGCGGCGCGGGCCGTCGGCGCCGGGCTGATGTCGCACTACGAGTTCGCCGGGATCAAGGCGGCGAACAACTCCGACCTGCACGTGACCAGCACGAACTTCGACGAGCCGACGTGCCAGTCCCTCGTGACTGGCTCGCTGCGCTGCCTGTCGTTTCACGGCTACGCCGGGGTCACCGGGCTGGCTGAGACGTCC
>NZ_JBSFPX010000387.1:0-1158 GCF_053588415.1 Mycobacterium sp. NPDC003449 | reverse complement strand
ACACTCTTTCCCTCCCCGACGCTCTTCCGATCTCGCCGGGGCGGCCAGCATGAACGTCAGCGCCGCGGCGCCGGCACTGCCCGGGCCGAAGAGCCTGCGGGCCACCGGGACCGAACCGCATTCGCAGCCGGGCAGCGCGGCGCCACCCACCCCGGCGGCCAGGATCGCGGTGCCGGTGCGTCGCGGCAGCCACCGGGCCAGCCGGTCCGGTGTCACGTACACCGCGATGAGTCCGCTGATCACCACACCGAGCGCCAGGAACGGCAGCGCCTGCACGAACACCCCGCAGAACACGGTCGCGGCGGTGGCCACATCGGGGGTCCGGATCACGAAATCCCGCAGCGGGCCGCCGACGAGTGCCAGTGCGACGACCGCGACCACCAGCACCGGCATCGAGTTCGGCCGCAGCCGGGCCACCGCCGAGGTCATGGTCACGCGGCCATGATGCCAGCCGTGGTTGTGGATGAGGGCACCTGACGGGGCGCAAATGACAATCATTTTCGACTCGTCAGGTTGGGGTTAAGCTGACCGGATGGTGTGGCATGTATTGCTGGCGAAGGCGGCGACCACGGTTGCCACCGGTGCGGTCGGCGTGGCGGCGTACGAGGGTTTGCGTAAGGCGGCCGCGAAAGCACCGGTCCGGGAAGCCGCGGTGAGCACGGCCGCGTGGGCGCTGCGAGGTGCGCGCAAGGCCGAAGAGGGCGCGGAAGCCGCCCGGTTGAAGGTTGCCGACGTGATGGCCGAGGCCAGGGAACGGGTCGGCGAGGAGGTCCCGCCACCGGCGGTCGCCGAAGCCGCGCACTCGCACGATCACTGAGCGCCGTGGCGACACTCGAGGTGCTCTCCGACGCGGCGGGCCGCATGCGTGTTCGGGTGCCCTGGTTTCGCGGGGACGCGGTGCGCGCGGTCGCGATCGAAGACGCCGTCGATCAGGTGCCCGGCGTGCGTGCGGTGCACGCCTACCCGCGCACGGCGTCCGTCGTGGTGTGGTACTCGCCCAAACGCTGCGACCGCGCCGCGGTGACGACGGCCATATCGGCGGCCGCCGACGTGGCGCGGCACCTGGTCCCGGTGCGTACACCGCGGTCGGCCGACATCCACAACGCCGACATCGTCCGGATGGCGATCGGAGCTATCGCGTTGGCGCTGCTGGGGATT
>NZ_JBSFPX010000386.1:0-1161 GCF_053588415.1 Mycobacterium sp. NPDC003449 | reverse complement strand
GTACGGGGAAGAGGTCGGCCGCGTGGGGGTCGCCGTGGACACCCTGGCCGACGCCGATGGCCTTCTCGATCTCGTCGAACAGCACCACCGTGTACGGACGCCGCCGCACCGCCTCGGTCAGCTGACCGCCCTGGTCGTAGCCGATGTAGCCAGGAGGCGCACCGACCAGGCGGGCCACCGAATGCTTCTCGCCGTACTCGCTCATATCGATCCGGACCATGGCCCGCTCGTCGTCGAACAGGAACTCCGCCAACGCTTTCGCCAGCTCGGTCTTGCCGACACCGGTCGGGCCGAGGAACATGAACGAACCCGTCGGCCGGTTGGGGTCGGCGACACCCGCACGCGAACGGCGCACGGCATCCGACACCGCGGTCACCGCGGCCTTCTGCCCGATGACGCGCTTGCCGAGCTCGTCCTCCATCCGCAGCAGCTTGGCCGTCTCACCCTCGAGCATCCGCCCGGCGGGAATACCGGTCCAGGCCGCCACCACATCGGCGATGTCGTCGGGCCCGACCTCCTCCTTGAGCATCACGCCCTCGCGGGCCTCGGCGGCCGGCAGTGCCGCGTCGAGCTTCTTCTCGACCTCGGGGATGCGGCCGTAGCGCAGCTCGGCGGCCTTGGCCAGATCGCCGTCGCGTTCGGCCCGGTCGGCCTCGCCGCGCAGCGTGTCCAGCTGCTCCTTGAGTTCGCGGACGATGTCGATGGCGCCCTTCTCGTTCTGCCAGCGGGTGGTGAGCTCCGCTAGTTTCTCTTTGTAATCGGCCAGCTCGGAGCGCAACTTCTCCAGCCGATCCTTGGAGGCGTCGTCCTCCTCTTTCGCCAGCGCCATCTCCTCGATCTCCAGGCGACGGACCAGCCGCTCGACCTCGTCGATCTCGACGGGCCGGGAGTCGATCTCCATCCGCAGCCGCGACGCGGCCTCGTCGACCAGGTCGATGGCCTTGTCCGGCAGGAAGCGTGCGGTGATGTAGCGGTCGGACAGGGTGGCCGCCGAAACCAGCGCGGAGTCGGTGATGCGCACACCGTGGTGCACCTCGTAGCGGTCTTTGAGCCCGCGCAGGATGCCGACGGTGTCCTCCACCGACGGCTCGCCGACCAGCATCACCGTGGTCAACGGGATGGACTACATCCTGCTCGACGCGGACGGCAAGATCGCCGAGG
>NZ_JBSFPX010000385.1:0-1169 GCF_053588415.1 Mycobacterium sp. NPDC003449 | reverse complement strand
GATCGGCCGCATCGCCGTCGACGAGGAGCGCCACGAGGAGTTCTTCGCCAACCTGGTCTCGCATGCCCACTTTCCGAAGAAAGTGGGCAGTTCTGTGTCTGCTCGCGCAGGGAAAATTACAGCTCGGTGGCCGAACCACCCGCGGCGGTGATCGCCTCACGGGCGCTGCCGCTGAACTTGTTGGCGGTGACATCGACCTTGACGGTCAGCTTGCCGTCGCCGAGCACCTTCACCAGGTTGTTCTTGCGAACCAGACCCTTGGCCACCAGCTCGTCGACACCGACGGTGCCGCCCTGCGGGAACGCCTTGGCGATGTCGCCGACGTTGACGACCTCGTAGGAGGTGCGGAAGCGGTTCTTGAAGCCCTTGAGCTTCGGCAGCCGCATATGGATCGGCATCTGGCCACCCTCGAACGTCGCCGGGACGTTCTTGCGGGCCTTCGTGCCCTTGGTACCACGACCTGCCGTCTTACCCTTGGAGCCCTCACCACGACCCACACGGGTCTTGGCGGTCTTCTCGCCGGGCGCGGGCTTCAGATCGTGAAGCTTGATAACGCTCATTTGACTTCCTCCACCTGAACCAGGTGATGTACGGCCTTGATGAGACCGCGCGTCTGTGCATTGTCCTCACGGACCACGGACTGGCGGATCTTACGCAGTCCGAGCGTCCGCAGGCTTTCGCGCTGCCTCCAGCGTGCGCCGATGGTTCCGCGCACCTGGGTGATCTTGAGTTCTGCCATGGTTATGCCGATCCCTCACGCGCTGCTGCGGCAGCCAGCGCCTCGCTCTCGCGCCGGGCCTTGAGCATGCCCGCGGGCGCGACGTCCTCGAGCGGCAGGCCGCGACGGGCCGCCACCTCCTCCGGCCGCTGCAGCATCTTCAGCGCGGCAACGGTGGCATGAACCACGTTGATCGCGTTGTCGCTGCCCAGCGACTTGGCCAGGATGTCGTGCACGCCGGCGCATTCCAGCACCGCGCGGGCCGCGCCTCCGGCGATCACACCGGTACCGGGGCTCGCCGGACGCAGCATCACCACACCGGCAGCGGCCTCGCCCTGAACCGGATGGACGATGGTGCCACCGATCAGCGGAACCCGGAAAAAGCCCTTGCGGGCCTCCTCGACGCCCTTGGCGATGGCGGCCGGAACTTCCTTGGCCTTGCCGTAGCCGA
>NZ_JBSFPX010000384.1:0-1221 GCF_053588415.1 Mycobacterium sp. NPDC003449 | reverse complement strand
CTCGGTGACCGGGTGCTCGACCTGCAGCCGCGTGTTCATCTCCATGAAGAAGAACTCGTCGGGCGCAGCGGCGGACACGATGAACTCCACGGTGCCCGCACCGGTGTAGTCGACGCTGCGGGCGGTATCGCAGCCGGCGGCGCCGATCCTGGCCCGGGTGGACGCGTCCAGCAGCGGCGAGGGGGCCTCTTCGATGACCTTCTGGTGGCGGCGCTGCAGGCTGCATTCGCGCTCGCCGAGATGGATCACGTTGCCGTGCCCGTCGGCGAGCACCTGCACCTCGATATGACGAGGCCGCAACACAAACCGTTCCAGGAACAGGGTGTCGTCGCCGAATGCGGCGGCGGCCTCGCGGCGCGAACCGACCAGGGCCGCCGGAAGGTCTTCGGCGGAATGCACCACCCGCATACCCTTGCCCCCGCCCCCGGCCGACGGCTTGACCAGCACCGGGAATCCGACCTCGGCGGCTCCGGCGATCAGATCCCGGTCGGTGAGCCCCGGACGCGAGATGCCGGGCACGACCGGGACCCCGAACGCCGATACCGCGGCCTTGGCCGCGATCTTGTCCCCCATGGTGGCGATCGCCGCGGCGGGTGGGCCGATGAACACGATCCCGGCGGCCTGCAGCGCGGCCGCGAATTCGGCGTTCTCGGAAAGGAATCCGTATCCGGGGTGGACGGCCCCGGCGCCGGTGCGGCGTGCGGCGGCGACGACGGCCTCGATGTCGAGGTAGCTCTGCCTGGCGGGGGCCGGGCCCAGCCGAACCGCCACATCGGCCGCAAGGACGTGACGCGCACCGGCGTCGGCGTCGCTGTAGACCGCGACGGAGCGGATCCCCATGGCGCGCAGGGTGCGGATGACCCGGACCGCGATCTCGCCGCGGTTGGCCACCAGCACAGTGTCAAACAGTGGACTCATGCCTCACATCCTGAATACGCCGTAGGAGACCGGCTCCAGCGGAGCCTGACCCACCACCGAAAGGGCCAGCCCGAGCACGGTTCTGGTGTCGGCAGGATCGATCACCCCGTCATCCCACAGCCGTGCGGTCGAGTAGTACGGATTGCCCTGGTGCTCGTACTGGGCCCGGATCGGTGCCTTGAACTGCTCGGCCTGCTCCTCGGTCATCTCTCCGCGCACGGTGGCCAGCACGGACGCCGCCTGCTCGCCGCCCATCACCGAGATCCTGGCGTTGGGCCACATCCACAGGAACCGCGGCGAATA
>NZ_JBSFPX010000383.1:0-1241 GCF_053588415.1 Mycobacterium sp. NPDC003449 | reverse complement strand
GGTCAGCTGGTCTTACCGCTGTCCGACGTAGCTTCCGTCTGGTCGCCATCCGTCGCTTGGGCAGTAGAGGAGCCCGTCTGGCCCTTCTTTGAGCGGCTCGCCGTCGTGCGGGCAGGCGATCGGCCCCCGCTGCTGCTCGGCTCGTCGCTCGTCTGCTGCTTCTCGGAGGATGTCGAGGAGCTGGTACCAGGAGATGACTCCTCACCTCCCTCGGCGTCGACGGCGTCCTCGTTCTCGTTGGACGGGCCGCCGTGCACGGTGACCTTCGGCATGTCCTCTCCTTCCTCGACGCGGTTGGTGCTGCCGCACTCCGGGCAGCGGGGCGCGCCGACCGAGTAGCGGGCGGTGCAGTCGACACAGATCAGGAGCGCCATGTCAGGCCCCGGTCGCGGGGAGGTTCGCCGGGGCGCGCTGCGCGATCAGGTCGCGGGTCAGGGCGGTCACGGTCCCGGCGCCGGTGCTGGTGAGCTTCACGTACCGGTAGCCGTCGGACAGCGACGTGCCCTCGACCTCGACCACGGCCGCGTTCTGCGTCGCCGCGGCCGCCGTCACGACCGTCGCCGCAGCCGCCTGCGTACGGCGCGTCCACGCATCCGAGCCGTTGCCCGTGTTCGTGTGGTACTCGGCGATGCAGGCCAGGTTCTGCGCGCCCGTCCCCGCGTTGTCCTTGGCCTCCTGCAGCGTGTACGTGTCGCCGGCCGCGCCCGCGAGGTAGCAGCTGAAGGTGACGCCTGCGGCCGCGCCCTTGAGCGCGATCCACACGCCGTCGGCGGCCGGGGTGGTGTTGATGAGCCTGCCGAGTGCCCTCTGTGACATCGGTGGTCCTTTCGTCTGTGGCCGCCGGGGCGACACTGCCGGTCGGGTGGAGGCCGCTGCCGGGGCGTTACTGCCGACGGCGGCCGGGCGGGGGTTAGTTCAGCTCGACGAACGGGCTGAGGGTGCTGCTGGAGCCGTTGGCGGGAGTGATGGCCGACTGGATCCAGGGGCGGCCGTCGACGCGCTGGATGATGCGGAAGGTGGTCTTGTCGCTGCCGAACGCGTAGTCGGTGCTGCTGTCCGCCGTCATGGTCTGCCGGTCGCCGACGAGGTAGTACGACAGGTCAGTGAAGGCCAGGTCCCCGCGGGAGCCGAGGGTGCCGCCCTTCTCGGTGACAATCAGGGGACGGCCGAAGATGCTCATCGGCGCCGGGCCGGTGGCGTTGACGACGAACACGCTGTTGCCGCCGGTGCCGACGGTCAGG
>NZ_JBSFPX010000382.1:0-1243 GCF_053588415.1 Mycobacterium sp. NPDC003449 | reverse complement strand
CGATGAACTCAAAGACGAGCGCACCTCCAACGGCGTCAACGCCCAGACCTTCTGCTTGGTGAAATCCGCATGAGCGATCACGACACCCCGACCGACGCGATCCCGGCCCAGGGGCCCCGCCATGCCCAGCAGGGCGGCCTGGCCAAATGGATCCGCCGGCTGGCCGTGCCGATCATCCTGGTCTGGATCGCCGTCATCGCCGTGCTCAACACGGTCGTGCCCCAGCTCGAAGAGGTGGGCAAGATCCGCTCGGTGTCGATGACCCCCGACGACGCCCCGTCGATGATCGCGATGAAACGCGTCGGCGAGGTGTTCGAGGAGTTCAAGTCCAACAGCTCGGTGATGATCGTGATCGAGGGCGACGAGCCGCTCGGCGACGATTCCCACAAGTACTACGACGAGATCGTCGGCAAGCTCGAGGCCGACAAGAAGCACGTCGAGCACGTCCAGGATTTCTGGGGCGATCCGCTGACCGCGTCGGGTGCCCAGAGTTCGGACGGCAGATCCTCCTACGTCCAGGTCTATACCGCCGGTAACCAGGGCGAGGCGCTGGCCAACGAGTCCGTCGAAGCCGTGATGGACATCGTCGACGGCGTTCAGGCCCCGGACGGGGTCAAGGCCTATGTGACCGGCCCGGCGGCGATGTCGGCCGACCAGCAGACCGCCGGCGACCGCAGCATGCGGATGATCGAGATGCTCACGTTCACGGTGATCATCATCATGCTGCTGATGGTCTACCGCTCGATCACGACGGTGATCCTGTCGCTGATCATGGTGGTGTTCGGGCTGACCGCATCCCGTGGCCTGGTCGCCTTCCTCGGCTACTACAACATCATCGGGCTGTCCACGTTCGCCACCAACCTGCTGGTGACGCTGGCGATCGCGGCGGCCACCGACTACGCGATCTTCCTGATCGGCCGATATCAGGAGGCCCGCAGCGCCGGCGAAACCCGGGAGCAGGCCTACTACACGATGTTCCACGGCACCGCTCACGTGGTGCTGGGTTCCGGTATGACGATCGCCGGCGCGACCCTGTGTCTGCACTTCACCCGGCTGCCGTACTTCCAGTCACTGGGCATCCCGCTGGCCATCGGCATGACCGTCGTGGTGTTCACCGCGCTGACCCTCGGTGCCGCGATCATCTCGGTGGCCAGCCGGTTCGGCAAGGTGCTCGAACCCAAGCGGAACATGCGGACCAGGGGCTGGCGCAAGGTCGGTGCCGCCGTCACCCGCTGGCCGGGCC
>NZ_JBSFPX010000381.1:0-1274 GCF_053588415.1 Mycobacterium sp. NPDC003449 | reverse complement strand
GCGAGCAGGCCTACTACACGATGTTCCACAGCACCGCCCACGTGGTGCTGGGCTCCGGTATGACCATCGCCGGCGCCACCCTGTGCCTGCACTTCACCCGGCTGCCGTACTTCCAGACCCTGGGCATCCCGCTGGCCATCGGCATGACGGTCGTGGTGTTCACCGCGCTGGCGGTCGGGCCCGCGATCATCTCTGTGGCCAGCCGGTTCGGCAAGCTGCTCGAACCCAAGCGCACCATGCGGACCAGGGGCTGGCGCAAGGTCGGTGCCGCCGTCACCCGCTGGCCGGGCCCGATCCTGATCGGGGCGGTCGCACTGTCGCTGATCGGGCTGCTGACCCTGCCCGGCTACCGCACCAACTACAACGACCGCCACTACCTGCCGCCGGATCTGCCCGCCAACTCCGGGTACGCCGCGGCCGACCGGCACTTCTCACCCGCCCGGATGAACCCCGAGCTGCTGCTCATCGAGACCGATCACGATCTGCGCAACTCGGCGGACTTCCTGGTGATCGAGCGGATCGCGAAACGTGTTGTCGGCGTGCCCGGCATCTCCCGGGTGCAGGCCATCACCCGGCCGCAGGGCACACCGATCGAGCACACCTCGATCCCGTTCAACATCAGCATGCAGGGCACCACGCAGACCATGAATCAGAAGTACATGCAGGACCGCATGGACGACATGCTGGTTCAGGCCGATTCGATGCAGGTGACCGTCGACACCATGACCAAGATGATCGCGCTCATGGAACAGATGCAGGCCACCATGAACAGCATGGTCGGCAAGATGCACGGGATGGTCGACGACATCCGCGAATTGCGGGACAACATATCGAATTTCGACGATTTCTTCAGACCGCTCCGCAACTATCTGTACTGGGAACCGCACTGCTTCGACATTCCGATGTGCTGGTCGATCCGGTCGGTTTTCGACGCGCTCGACGGCGTCGACACGATGACAGCGGACTTCGAACAGATCGTGCCGGATCTGGACCGGATGAACGCGCTGCTCCCGCAGATGCTGGCGACCATGCCGCCGATGATCGCGACCATGAAGACGATGAAGACCATGATGCTGACCATGCAGGCCACCAACGGCGGGCTGCAGGATCAGATGGCGGCCATGCAGGACAATTCCACCGCCATGGGTCAGGCCTTCGACAAGGCCAAGAACGACGACTCGTTCTATATGCCCCCCGAGGCCTTCGAGAACCCCGACTTCAAACGCGGGATGAAGATGTTCCTGTCCCCCGACGGGCATTCGGTGCGGTTCATC
>NZ_JBSFPX010000380.1:0-1345 GCF_053588415.1 Mycobacterium sp. NPDC003449 | reverse complement strand
GTGCCGCCTCGGGTTGGATCGGTCGAAGATCAACCCGGTGGGCCGCGGATCTTTCTCGGCGGGTCAAGCCCGGCCGCGCTCGCCCGGGTCGGGCGGCGCGGTGACGGCTGGATCGGGTTCGACACCATCCCCGAAGATTCGGCGAAGTCGTTGTGGTCGACGGCTCGCCGTGCCGCCGAGGACAGCGGACGTGACCCCGACGCACTGGAGCGGATCATTCGTGTCAACGGTGTACCCGATGAATCCCTGACCCAGTTGGGCGATCGGCTCGCCAGGCTTGCCGAGCAAGGCGTTGATGAAGCGCAGGTGGACTTCGTCTTCATGTACCCGACGATCGACGAGCGGCTGGATGCCGCAGAACGTCTCATAACGATTTCGTCATCTGGGAAGCCGCACTGATCAGCCCCCCTGACGACCCGTATCACTGCCCGCCCGCGGTGACTTGGGTGCAAACCCTACGGGACAACCGTGTAGTCCGGTTGCGGCTCGTCCACGCTGGCGGGGATGGACTTTGACTAGCACCCCGCGGCGATAGAACTTCACCAGCTCGGTATCGGCCCGCACGTCCAGGTACTGGCCGATCCAGCACTCGGGCAGCGAATACAGCGCCTTGGCGACCTCGGCGTGGAAATCGCGGTGCACCTTGACCGCCTTGAACACCGGCACGTCATAGACCCCCGGCACCGGCAGCAGCCGGGATTGTTCATCGGCGGTGAACATCTCGGCCGGACGGGCACACGTGGTGCCGTGCATACGGGTGCCCGCGGTGTCACGACACCACGCCGTCGCGGCGTCCTGCGCCTGCTGCAGGCTGGTGAATGTTTCAGCGTCCCAGAAGTTTCGGCGTACGTACTGAACGGCGCGTTCCACGCGCGGTTTGTCTTTCGGCGAGGCCACCCTCGCGGGGTCGGTCAGGAACCCGACGTGCCCGGCGTAGTCCAGCCATCCCGCACTGAACTGCGGGTTGACCGCATCCGCGGCGGCGATCACCGGTTTGAGGTTGTCGGGGATCAGCACCGCGAACACCCCGCCGAAGAACTCCCAGGCCGCCTGGCACCCGGCGATGACCGCGGCCAGGGTCTGCGAGTAGGACAGCCACACGAACATGTGCCGCGAGTACACAGCGGTGAAGATCAGCGCATGTACCTTGCGGCGCCGCCCGTCGGCGGCGTCGGTGAGCATCCCCAGATAGCCGAAATCGACCTGACACTCCACCCCGGGATCACCATCAGCAACCCGCACCGTCAGGTTGACCGCGCTCACTGAAATTCCCCACTGACGCTCATCGAAATTCCCCACCCGTGTGGCTCCGCCGAGAAGGGCGGGCCTCCCTCGAAGCTGCTGG
>NZ_JBSFPX010000379.1:0-1361 GCF_053588415.1 Mycobacterium sp. NPDC003449 | reverse complement strand
TCGATCGCCAACGACATCGCCAAGTACTTCGCGATCATCCCGGCCCTGTTCGTCACGCTGTACCCGGGCCTGGACCTGCTGAACATCATGCGGCTGCACAGTCCGCAGTCGGCCATCCTGTCCGCGGTGATCTTCAACGCGATCGTGATCGTCGTGCTGATCCCGCTGGCGCTCAAAGGTGTCCGCTACACGCCGAGCAGCGCGTCGAAACTGCTGAGCCGCAACCTCTCGCTGTACGGACTCGGCGGCATCGTCGCGCCGTTCATCGGCATCAAACTCATCGACCTGGTGATCCAACTTCTCCCCGGGATGTCCTGATATGCGATTCACGAATCTGCTCCGTCAACACGCGGCCGCGCTGCGGGCCCTGCTGGTGCTCACCGTCATCCTCGGCATCGGCTATCCGGTGTTCATCTGGCTGGTGGCCCAGTTGCCGGGGCTGTCCGGGAAATCCGCCGGGTCGATCGTCGAGGCCGGTGGAAAACCGGTGGGCAGCAGCCTGATCGGGCAGTCGTTCACCGACGCCGACGGCAACCCGATGCCCCGGTACTTCCAGAGCAGGCCGTCGGCGGCCGATTACGACCCGATGGCCACCAGCGCGAGCAACCTCGGGCCGGAGAGCATCGTCGACACCCCCGACGACCCCGGCCTGCTGACCCAGGTGTGTGAGCGCAGCCGGGCCGCGGGCGACCTCGACGGGGTCGACGGGGCCCGCCCGTACTGCACCGGCGACGGGGTCGGGGCGGTGCTGTCGGTGATCGGCCCGCGCGACGCGCGTGGGAACGTGATCCGGCCGACCCAGGTGGTCAGCGTCAATCAACCGTGCCCGGCCACCCCGTTCCTGAACTCCTACCGGGGCGTGCGGGTGGAATGCGCCAAGGCGGGCCAGGATTACCGCATCGGCCAGATCGTGCCGATCGCCGGCTCCCCGAGCCGACCCCAGGTGCCCGCCGATGCGGTCACCGCGAGCGGCAGCGGGCTCGATCCGGACATCTCCCCCGCCTACGCCGACCTGCAGGTGAACCGGGTGGCGCGGGCCCGCGGCTTGAGCCCCGAGACGGTCCGCCAACTGGTCGCCGCCCACACCGACGGCCGCGGCCTCGGTTTCCTCGGCGAACCCCGGGTCAACGTGCTCGAGCTCAACATCGCGCTCGATGCGCTGCCCGCGGGTGGATGATGGGCTGGTGAGCACGTCGGCGCCGCACCCGGTCAGGCGGGGTGAACTACGCATCTACCTGGGTGCGGCGCCCGGCGTCGGCAAGACCTACGCCATGCTCGGCGAGGCGCACCGGCGGCTGGAGCGCGGCACCGACGTCGTCGCCGCGGTCGTCGAGACGCACAGCCGCACCAAGACCACCGAG
>NZ_JBSFPX010000378.1:0-1364 GCF_053588415.1 Mycobacterium sp. NPDC003449 | reverse complement strand
GACGTCGCGAGATCGCGACGTCGCTCGGCGCCGATGCTCATCCGTCAGATTCCGTCCGCGTGCACCACAACCAGTACCCGGTAGTGATCGGCTCAACACCCAAGCCGCGCCTGATATCCGAAGCGATTCGCTGCGTAGCGCCCGGAGGACACCTGTCGAACCTTGCCATGGTCTTCGGTGACGCCAGCCTGCCACTGTGGGACATGTATCAACGAGATATGACACTGTCTACCGGATTTGTCAGTATCACAACACATCTGGATGATGTGGTCACACTATTGAGATCTGGTCGGGTACAGCCTGAGCGAGTCTTCAGCGAGCACAAATGGGACGATGCGCCCGCAGTCTTGGTAGAACCGCTACCCAAGCCGGTGCTGGCGGCACCGCGAAAGCACGCCTCCTCGCTGGTTTCCACACCGGCGTGACGCCGCCCATTCCGGGCGCTCAATTGCCGCTTTACGGCTTTGGTGTCCAGATCCAGTTCTGACGGGTGTAGAGCGGCCGCAGACCCGCCCGTAGCAGGTTGTTCAGCGAATGGTTGACCTCACCGTCGCCCGGTTTGGCGGTCTCCGCGACGAGCCAGCGACATCCGGCCTCAACCGCCTCCTTGGCGCGAGCAGCGATGAGTGCGGAATGCAGACCCCGGCTTCGGTACCCGTCCAGGGTCGCGCCTGTCGCCTGCCATGAGGATGGGACCAGTGTGACCTGATTTTTGCCAGGGTGATGGGACCACCTGGATTGCCAGTTATGGGACCACCGGCGCGTCGCGTCGGTGGTCTTTTCATTTGTTCGTTCGATCGCCGTGACAGCTCAAGTCACGGAGGCGGCGGGCATGGCTTTCGGGAGGTCAGTGTGAACGAGATCAGGGAAGTGCTACGGGTGTGGCTGGGGGTGGCAGGGCTACCAGCACCGGGGTACCGCACAATCGCCGCGCATTGCGGCCTGGACCGCAAGACGGTGCGCCGCTACGTCGAGGCAGCCCAGGCGGCCGGGCTGCGCCGCGACGACGACCTCAGCGCCGTCGATGACGCGTTGATCGGGATGGTCGCCGAGGCGGTGCGTCCGGTGCGCCCCGATGGGCATGGTGCGGCCTGGGAGCATCTTTTGGGGTTCGAGGAGCAGATCACCACGTGGGTGGCCGGCACGGCGGGGCAGCGGCCGTTGACGGTGACCAAGATCCACACCCTGTTGGCCCGGCAGGGCTGTGTGGTGCCGTATCGGACGTTGCACCGATTCGCCAGGCAGCGTTGCGGTTTCGGCCGCAAGGACCTTGACGGCGCTCATCGAAAATCCCCGGCTGTGCTCGCCGAAATTCCTCACCTGTGAGCAGCGGTCAGTGTAGTTGTTGGCGGGTGCCGGTGGTG
>NZ_JBSFPX010000377.1:0-1381 GCF_053588415.1 Mycobacterium sp. NPDC003449 | reverse complement strand
GAGTTTCTCCGGCGCCACCCCCTGTTCCTCGGCGGCCACCACATACAGCGCGAGGATCGGCAGCACCGCACCGTTCATGGTCATCGAGACCGACACGGTCGACAGATCGATGCCGTCGAACAACTGGCGCATGTCGAGGATGGAATCGATGGCGACACCGGCCATTCCGACATCGCCCTGCACGCGCGGGTGGTCGGAGTCGTAGCCCCGGTGGGTGGCCAGATCGAAGGCCACCGACAGGCCCTTCTGACCGGCGGCCAGATTGCGCCGGTAGAACGCATTGGATTCGGCGGCCGTGGAGAAGCCGGCGTACTGCCGGATGGTCCACGGCTGGTTGACATACATCGTCGGGTACGGCCCGCGTACGAAGGGCGGCGCACCCGGAAAACTGTCCAGCGGGTAGCCCGCCTCGACCGCCTCGTCGCGATCGGCGCCGATGTAGACCGGTTTGACGTCGATGCCTTCGGGGGTGGTCCAGGTCAACTGGTCGGGGCTGTAACCGTGCGCCGCTGCGGCAGCGGCCACGTGCGCGTCGACCGCATCCGGGGTCGCGGCTTCGCCTTCGGCGTCGCCGTGCAGTGGTACGTCGGCGAAACTACGGATCTTCGCACCTGTCGTCGCGGTCATATCAGGCCCCCAGTCCGGTGAGCAGGTTTGCCAGCTCCTGAACCGCGTCGATCTTCGCGGTCAGGTAGCCGTCAGGTTTCGAATCGGCGTCCGCCACTGCCTTTTCCGGGCCGGCCAGCAGAACGTCGCGCACCCCAGCGGCGTGCGCGGCGGCGACCGCGGCCGATGCGTCGCTGCCGTAGCGCGTATCGGTGCCGCACAGCACCGCCACGGTCGGTTCCCCGGCCTGCGACACCGCGGTGGCGATGCCCTCGGCGGTCACGGTGCCCGGATTGATCGCCTCGATCCCGCCGGACGCCAACAGGTTGGCCGCGAAGGTCGCGCGGATATTGTGCTCGGCGAGCGGGCCCAACGGCAGCAGCAGCACCCGCGGCCGCGCCCCGGTCCTGGCCAGGAACGCATCCGAACGGTCGCGGAGCGCCTCGAACCCGGCAGCGTAGCGGGTCAGTGTCGTCGCCGGCGAATCCCCTTGGGAAATCGGCTGTTCGGCAAGATTCGGGTATTCGTTGACACCGGTGATCGCGGTACGCCGGTGGGCGATGTCGTCGGCGCGCCGCTGTGCGACCTCGGCGATCTGGCTATTCAGGTAGTCACGCGCGGCGACGAACCCGCCGCGCGATTCGATGTCCTGGAAATGCGACCAGGCCTGCTGAGCGAGCTGGGCGGTGAGATCCTCGACGAACCACGATCCGCCCGCCGGATCGAGAACCCGCCCGATGTGGGACTCCTCCAGCAGCAGCAGCTGGGTGTTACG
>NZ_JBSFPX010000376.1:0-1471 GCF_053588415.1 Mycobacterium sp. NPDC003449 | reverse complement strand
TGCCAGGCGTGCCGCACGGCCACCCAGCGGCCGAACGCGGTGGGGTCCTGACCCCAGGTGTTGGACACGCTGAATCCCGCAAGATTGGCGGGGGAAGCGAGATGATCGACACCGATGGCAAGGAAAAATTATCCCGACGAGTTTAAGCGGGACGCAGTGGCGCTGTACCGAGACACTGAAGGCGCGACAGTCACCCAGATCGCTGACGAGCTCGGCATCAGTGGGGTGACGCTGTCGGCGTGGTGCAAGGCCGCTGGGGTGCCGATTCGGCACCGTAACCCCGCCGCGGCGGCAGCGCCGGCTCACAGCGGCGAGACCCCGGAGCAGGAGCTGGCTCGGCTGCGGGCCGAGAACAAGGCGTTACGCGCCACCGAGGCTCGATTGTCCACCGAGCGGGACATTCTGCGGTCGGCGGCCAAATATTTCGCCGGGGAGACGAACTGGTGAGCCGCTTCCAGTTCGTCGCCGACCACCTCCACACCTACCCGGTGAAGTGGCTGTGCGCGGTCGTCGAGATCGCGCGTTCCTCGTTTTACGCCTGGCTTGCTGGTGCCGATGGCCGCGCCGCCCGCGAAGCGGCTGACCAGGCACTGGCCGCACGGATCCGTACTGTCCATGAGGCGGACAACACCTACGGGGCGCCTCGGGTCACCGCTGAACTCAACGACGGCGTGCCCGAGCAGGAGCGGGTAAACCACAAACGGGTGGCACGGGTGATGCGGGCGGCCAAGATCGCCGGCTACCGCCGCCGCCGGGTGAAGACGACCACACCGGATCCGGCCAGCCAGAAGGTCGCCGACCTGTTCAACCGGGATTTCACCGCAGCGGCACCCAACGAAAAGTACGTCGGAGACATCACCTACCTGCCCTTGGCGACCGGGTCGAATCTGTATCTGGCGACGGTGATCGATTGCTTCTCCGGCCGAGTGGCGGGGTGGGCGATCACTGAGCACATGCGCACTGAACTCGTCGAAGACGCTCTCATCGCCGCCGAGACGCTGCGTGGTTCACTGGCGGGTGCTGTGTTCCATTCAGATCACGGAAGTCAGTACACCTCAAAGGCTTTCGCGACACTCTGCACAGATCTGGGCGTCGTCCAGTCTATGGGTGGGGTGGGGTCAAGTGCCGATAACGCGCTCGCCGAATCGTTCAACGCCTCCCTCAAACGCGAGATCCTGCAGGACCGCAGCCGGTGGCCCGACGCTGCTACCTGCCGCCGTGAAGTGTTCCGCTGGCTGGTCCGCTACAACCTGAAACGGAGGCACTCCCGCTGCCGCTATTCCAGCCCGGCCAGCTACGAAAACACCCACACATTCGCTACGCTGCCAGAAGCTGCTTAATCCAAATCCCGTGTCCACCATCCGGGGTCAAGGCCCGTGATCCCGCATGCCCCCGGCGATGAAACCCAATGGGACTGGCTGGAATTGCCCGACCCACCGGCATCGTGGGGCTGGGGCAAGACCGCGCACCT
>NZ_JBSFPX010000375.1:0-1475 GCF_053588415.1 Mycobacterium sp. NPDC003449 | reverse complement strand
GATGGCCACCCGTATCGTGGACGCGATAACGGCCTTTTTGCAGAGCCGGGGCGGGTGAACTCGGCGTACGCCGCACGACGCGGGAATGCCTTGCACGAAAGTGTTGCGGGATGGCGTCCCACACGCTTGGGTGCAACAGGGCCAGGGATATAATTCGCCTGACTAAGTAGATCGTCAGTCTTGATGCGTTTCAATGGAGAGGATGCGGACCCGTGAGCAATGGTCGCCTGTTTACCAGTGAGTCGGTAACCGAAGGACACCCCGACAAGATCTGTGACGCAATCAGCGACTCCGTGCTCGACGCGCTGCTGGATCAGGATCCGAAGTCGCGCGTCGCGGTGGAGACCCTGGTCACCACGGGTCAGGTGCACGTCGCCGGTGAGGTCACCACCTCCGCCTACGCCGATATCCCCAAGATCGTCCGGGAGCGCATCCTGGAGATCGGCTACGACTCGTCCACCAAGGGCTTCGACGGTGCGTCGTGCGGGGTGAACATCGCGATCGGCTCGCAGTCCCCGGACATCGCCCAGGGCGTCGACACCGCCCACGAGGCGCGCGTCGAAGGGGCCGGTGACCCGCTCGACAGCCAGGGCGCGGGCGATCAGGGGCTGATGTTCGGCTACGCGATCAGCGACACCCCTGAGCTGATGCCGCTGCCGATCGCGCTGGCGCACCGGCTGGCCCGGCGCCTCACCGAGGTCCGCAAGAACGGCGTCGTGGACTACCTGCGGCCGGACGGCAAAACCCAGGTCACCATCCAGTATGACGGCACGACGCCGGTGCGGCTGGACACTGTGGTGCTCTCGACCCAGCACGCCGACGGCATCGACCTGGACGGCACGCTGACCCCCGACATCCGCGAGAAGGTGGTCAACACCGTGCTCGCCGACCTCGGGCACGACACCCTCGACGTCTCCGACTTCCGGCTGCTGGTCAACCCGACCGGGAAATTCGTGCTGGGCGGACCGATGGGTGATGCGGGCCTGACCGGCCGCAAGATCATCGTCGACACCTACGGCGGCTGGGCTCGTCACGGCGGCGGCGCTTTCTCCGGCAAGGATCCGTCAAAGGTGGACCGTTCGGCCGCGTACGCGATGCGCTGGGTGGCCAAGAACGTGGTTGCCGCGGGCCTGGCGGAGCGCGTCGAGGTCCAGGTGGCCTACGCGATCGGCAAGGCCGCTCCGGTCGGCCTGTTCGTCGAGACGTTCGGCACCGAGACCGTCGACCCGGCCCGCATCGAGAAGGCCATCAGCGGCGTGTTCGATCTGCGTCCCGGCGCGATCATCCGCGACCTGAACCTGCTGCGCCCGATCTACGCGCAGACCGCGGCCTACGGCCACTTCGGCCGCACCGATATCGAGTTGCCGTGGGAGCAGACCGACAAGGTCGACGACCTGAAGGCCTCCGTGTAACCCTTTCCCGCCGAGCAGACACAAAAGTGCCCATTTCCACCCCGAAATGGGGACTTTTGTGTC
>NZ_JBSFPX010000374.1:0-1479 GCF_053588415.1 Mycobacterium sp. NPDC003449 | reverse complement strand
GCCCGACCTCGGGGCGGTGGCCCGATGACGATCCACTTCACCGAGTTCCGCTGTGTCCACACCGAGCTTCCGATCAGCGGATGCGAACACTGCCGCCCCGCGCTGCAGCCCATCAAGACCGAGCCGAAGCCGAAGAAGCGCAAGGCCAAGAAGCGCACGCCCGCTCGCCGCACCCGGAAGAAGCCGGCCATGCGCGCCATCCCGGCCGCGCCCGCCACTCCGGACCCCGACTGGAGGAAGCGCGCCCTCTGCCGCGGCGAAGGCGCCGACGCCGAATGGTGGCAGGCCCCGGCCAACACCGCGGCCTTCTTCGCCGCCGTCAAGGTGTGCAGGCGGTGTCCGGTCGCGGGTGAGTGCCTGGCGCTCGCCATGCGGGCCGAGGGCCGGGCCGCGGGCCGCAACCGGTACGGCACGTACGGCGGGCTCAGCCCCAGCCAGCGCCACGGCCTGTACGACCAGCGCCGCAAGGCCCAGACGTCATGACCGGGTCGGCGCCGCTCCTCGACTGGCGGTCCTCGGCGCACTGGTCACACACGGCCAGGCCGTGCCGCTACTGCGGCGCCGACACCAACCTCCGCGACAGCAAACACAAGCCCGCACACAAGGTCTGCGCCGAGCAGGCCCTCGCCCGACAGGCCGCCGAAGCGGCCGACGCATACCGATTGGACAACCACTGATGACCGACCGCCCGTACACCGACGCCGACCTCCGCGCCGAAGCCGCCCGCCAGCACGCCACGCTGGCCGAGGACCCCGAGTTCATGTGCGTCGGCGAGCAGATGCAGGACCAGGAGGTCACGCCCGGCGGGGGCGTGGCGTGGGACGACTTCAGCGACGAGACCTTCGACGAGGCGCAGCGGAAGATCCACGACCTGATCAACGGCGCCGCCGACGTCTCCGAGTGGGCCATTCAGCTCGGCGCCGCCGCGCTCACCCCGCACCCGGCGATGGCCTGGCAGTCCACCACGGGCGGCTACGAGGTCGCCGTGCAGGTCGCCACCGCGGCCGATCTGACCGCCGCCGCCCGCGCCGAGCTGCTCGCGGAGATCGAGAAGGCGGTCGGCGAGACCGTCCGCCGCGTGCTCGGCCTCAAGCCCGCCGAGTAGCCCCGCCTGACCGGCCCGGGGCGGACCACCCACGCCACCGCCCCGGGCACCCCACCCAGCACCACCGATCAAGAAAGGCACCCCATGCCCGACATCAAGTTCGACAGCAAAGTCCTCGAGGACGTCAAAGACTCCCTCGACCCCCACGCCCTCGACATGTTCCGCCAGCGCAAGGGACGGTGGATGGCCGTCGTCGAACTCGCCCACGTCGAGCGCGTCGAGCCCGGCCCCGACGAGGAGAAGGTGCCCAGCGTCAAGCTGCGCATCGTCGCCATAGAGGTGGCCGGCGACGAGTTCACCGACGAGCGGCTGCGGGAACTCCAGCGGGGCCTGTACCGGCTGCGCACCAAGGGCGGCACCCTCGACGGCGAGTT
>NZ_JBSFPX010000373.1:0-1482 GCF_053588415.1 Mycobacterium sp. NPDC003449 | reverse complement strand
CTCGTACGAGGTCAATGACGGCGGTGTGGTCTACGGGCCGTGGCTGGAGGGCACCGGCAGCCGGAACGCCCCGGTGACCCGGTTCCGCGGCTACGCGACGTTCCGCCGGGTCAAGGCCATGATCGACCGGCGGGCGCCCGGCATCGCTCAGCGGCTGCTGCGCCGGTACATCGGGAGGATGTGAGATGGCTCTCGACATCCTCGGCATCCTCGACGCGGTCGTCTCGCACGCGCTGGCCTCGGGCTACTTCGAGCAGGTCAACCAGCACGAGCCGAAGAACGCCCCCGGGCTCGGGCTGACGGCCGCTGTGTGGGCGGACCGCGTCGACACCGTGCGCTCCTCCGGCCTGGACTCCACCAGCGTCCGGCTCTTGTTCAACGTGCGGCTCTACACCAGCGCAGAGGGCGAGCCCGCCGACGCGATCGATCCGAACCTGATGACCGCCTTGGACGCGCTCATGCGCGCCTACGTCGGCGACTTCACCCTCGGCGGCCTGGTCCGCGAGGTCGACGTGCGCGGCATCCACGGCATCGGGCTGGAGGCGCGGGCGGGCTACCTCCAGCACGACGCGGCGCTGCTGCGGGTCATGACCATCGCGCTGCCTGTTGTTGTAAATGATCTTTGGGATGAGGTGGCGTAGCAGTGGCCAAGACCGGCGGCCTCGGCGACAACCTGTACATCGCCGGATACAACGCGAGCGGCGACATCATGAGCCTCGGCGCCATCGGCGGCGGGCCCGCCGTGCTGCCGTTCACCGGCATCGACAAGTATGCTATGGAGCGCAAGGGCGGACTCTTGGACGGCCGAATGGAGGCCGTCGTCTTCTTCAACTCCGACCCCGTCCTCGGCGCCACCCACCAGAAGCTCGCCGCGCTGCCCACCAGCGACGTCATCCTGGCCTACTGCCGTGGCACCACCCTCGGCGACCCAGCGGCCTGCCTCGTGGCCAAGCAGATCGGCTACGACCCGACCCGCGGCGACGACGGCAGCCTGACCTTTGCCGTGCAGGCGCAGGCCAACGGGTTCGGGATCGAGTGGGGCAGGCAGCTCACCGCAGGCGTACGGACCGACACGGCAGCCACGAACGGCGGCTCGGTCGACACCTTGGCCGCCGCGAACTTCGGGGCGCAGGCGTACCTCCAGGTCATGTCCTTCACCGGCACGGACGCCACCGTGAAGATCCAGGACTCGGCGGACGGCACGACCTTCGCCGACGTGACCGGGCTGGCCTTCACCCAGGTGACGGCCGGGCCCGCCACACAGCGGATCGCCATCTCCAACACGGCCACGGTGCGCCGCTACGTGCGCGCGATCACCGTGACGACGGGGGGCTTCACCTCGTTCGCGTTCTCCGTGGTGATCAACAAGAACGAGAACGCAGGGGTGACCTTCTGATGGCCATCGAACTGAACCGCGCCCCGGTCAGCATGCCGCCGGAGTTCTTCAAGACGTACGCCGTCATGGCTCCCCTCGGTACGCAC
>NZ_JBSFPX010000372.1:0-1511 GCF_053588415.1 Mycobacterium sp. NPDC003449 | reverse complement strand
ACCAGATCGCCGACCACGCCAATCCGACGGCGCTGCACGACGGTGTCCTGACGGTGTCGGCGGAATCGACCGCATGGGCCACCCAGCTGCGGATGGTGCAGGCGCAACTGCTGGCCAAGATCGCCGCGGCGGTCGGTGACGGCGTTGTAACCTCGCTGAAGATCACCGGCCCGGTGGGTCCGTCGTGGCGTAAGGGTAAGTACCACGTCCCGGGTCGCGGCCCCCGCGACACCTACGGCTAGTCGCGAGCTGAGAGCGCCGATACGGCCGATATGAATCCGCTGAAGCGTCCTCACGCACCAAGACCCGAGAAATTCAGCGCACGGCCCAATTAGATAGGCGAAAACACCCCCGCAGAACCGGTCCTGTCCGGATCTCACGGTAGACTGGCCGACGGACCTCAGGCGGTGTGTGCACTGCCTCCCGCGAACCCCAAGGAGACACGTCCAACGTGGCTGCCCAGAAGAAGAATGCGCCCAGTGAGTACGGCGCCGACTCGATCAAGGTCCTCGAAGGTCTCGAGGCGGTCCGCAAACGGCCCGGCATGTACATCGGTTCCACCGGCGAGCGCGGTCTGCATCACCTGATCTGGGAGGTGGTCGACAACGCGGTCGACGAGGCGATGGCCGGCTTCGCCTCGCGCGTGGACGTGCGCATTCTCGAGGACGGGGGCGTCCAGGTCACCGATGACGGGCGCGGCATTCCGGTCGGGATGCACGCCACGGGCATTCCGACCGTCGACGTCGTCATGACCGTCCTGCATGCCGGCGGGAAGTTCGAAGAGGGCGCCTATCAGGTGTCCGGCGGGCTGCACGGCGTGGGCGTCTCGGTGGTGAACGCGTTGTCCAGCCGGCTGGAAGCCGATATCCAGACCGACGGCTACGAGTGGTTCCAGACCTACGACAGATCCGTGCCCGGCACCCTCAAGCAGGGCGAGAAGACCAACAAGACCGGGACGACGATCCGGTTCTGGGCCGATCCGGATGTTTTCGAGACCACCAACTACGACTTCGAGACCATCGCGCGCCGGTTGCAGGAGATGGCCTTCCTGAACAAGGGCCTGACGATCGAGCTGACCGATGAACGCGTCACCGCCGACGAAGTGGTCGACGATGTGGTCAGCGATCAGGCGGCCGCGCCGAAGTCCGCCGAGGAGAAGGCCGCCGAAGAGCAGGCGCCACACAAGGTCAAGCACCGGGTCTTCCACTATCCGGGTGGGCTGGTTGACTTCGTCAAGCACATCAACCGGACCAAGAACCCGATCCAGCCGAGTGTGATCGACTTCGACGGCAAGGGCGAGGGCCACGAGGTCGAGATCGCGATGCAGTGGAACGCCGGCTATTCGGAGTCGGTGCACACGTTCGCCAACACCATCAACACCCATGAGGGCGGCACCCACGAAGAGGGCTTCCGGACCGCCCTGACCAGTGTGGTGAACCGCTACGCCAAGGACAAGAAGCTGCTCAAGGACAAGGACCCCAACCTCACCGGGGACGATATCCGCGAGGGTC
>NZ_JBSFPX010000371.1:0-1513 GCF_053588415.1 Mycobacterium sp. NPDC003449 | reverse complement strand
TGATGCTCCTATCTTTGTTAAATGTCAAGCGGCGTGGGTGAGCTGGGCGTTTAGCCATTGGCGGTAGTTGTTGGCGAGGGTGTCGTCGCGTTTGAGGCCGCGTTCGAGGCGGGAGATGTCGTTGGGCCAGACGCCGAAGTGGTCGGCGACGGCGGCGAGGGTGATGTTTTGGGCTCGACGAGTTGGGCGCAGGTCGGTGTAGTCGTCGATCGGGCACGGCGCGGTGAGGTGTTTGAACATCTCGCGGGCGATCGCGCGTTTGAGCAGGCGCAGGACGTCTTTCTTTGACCGTCCGGCAGTGATTTGGCGGGTGACGTAGTCGCGGGTCCGTGGGTCGTGGGACATGCGGACTAGGGCGATGCGGTATAGGGCGTTGTTGGCGGCGCGGTCACCGCCGCGGGAGAGTCTGTGGCGGTTGGTTTTTCCTGATGAGGCCGGGATGGGTGCGACTCCGGCGAGCATCGCGAAGGAGGCTTCGCTGCGGAGCCGCTGGGGGTTGGTGCCGGCGGTGATGATCAGTTGAGCGGCGGTGTCGGGGCCGACGCCGTAGGCGGCCCGGAGTGCGGGATTGATCGCGGTGGTCAGGGTATCGATTTCGGCGGTGAGGTCATCGGTTTGGCGTTCGAGGAACTCGACGCGCTGCGCCAGAGCTTTGCAAGACATCAGCACGGCGCTGATGACCGGATCGTGGCCGGCGGCGGGCTCGCACCGGGCCAGTGCCTGCACCAGCGTCAGTGTGGTGGTGTAGCGGCGGTAGCGCTCGCGTAGCTCGGCGGGCGCGGTGACGAGCAGGTCTTTGATCTGCTGGATGGCTGCGGTGCGGGCTTTGACTGCGCCGCGGCGGGCGGTCAGCAAGGCTTTGAGTGCAGTGGTGTGGGGATCTTTGGGGACGGCCAGGGCGTCGCCGGCCAACACCGCTCGCGCGGCACTGTAGGCATCGAGCGGGTCGGATTTTCCTTGCCTGCGCCTGGCCGCTCGGTCGGGTCGGTTGACTTCAACGACGTGAATATCGTTGGCCTGCAATGCTTGCGCGAGCCCCGCGCCGTAGCTGCTGGTTCCCTCGACTCCAACGCTCACGATGTCACCGAAGCTGCGGGCCCAGCAGATCGCGGCCCAGTAGCCGGTGGGGTTGGTGCGGAATTCCGCGTCGCCGAGGAGTTGGCCGGTGTCGGTGATGGCCGCGACGTGGATGGTGTCCAGATGGGTGTCGGCGCCGATGACGACTCGGCGTGGGGATGTCACCATGATGGTGTCCTCTCCGTAGTAACGGACTGTGCGGTGGGTGACAACCCGGCGGGGCGGGCCAGACAAGACATTGATGAGGAACGGCCAGGCTCCTGATTAGGTCATGTCCGCCCCGCCGGATCCTCGGCGGTGCTTGCCCGCACGTCGCTGGTGAGACAAATCAAGTGAAAGACAAACCAGCAGGTCGTCAGTCGGAAGGTGGGTCATCACCAGCGGCGAACGAGCAAGACCATCCTCACCCGAACCGGTTGGACACAATCAATGTCGG
>NZ_JBSFPX010000370.1:0-1532 GCF_053588415.1 Mycobacterium sp. NPDC003449 | reverse complement strand
GCCCGGCCGGGATCACCCGGGACCCGTACGGGCGGACGCGGACCATGCTCAAGTCGGAGCGGGAGGCTGTCGGCGAAGTCTCTGGGCAGCTGCGCCGCTCTCACTTCGGGGCGATGGCCGGGTACAAGTACAACCCGTTCGAGAAGGCACTCGCGACACCGGCGGGCGTCGGGGAACTGACGGGCTCGCTCAACGAGTGGCGGGGCCGTATCCAGCGGACGACGCACGGCAGCACCGAGCGGAAGTTGCTGCGCGACCTCGACGTGGCCGGAAAGGCGCTGATCAAGAACGCCCGGTTGCAGGAGAAGGTCAACGCGGCGTTGGAGACGGCCAAGACCAAGCTGTCGGACCTCAAGTCCGCGGCGTCTGAACTGAAGGACTCCGTGTCCTCGGGCATCGTCGGGTCGTCCAACATCACCCGGTCCGCCGGGACACTGGCCGAGGGGCGGACGCTGACGACGGCCGACGTCATGGGCGGGCTCACGCAGAGCAGGGACAAGGCCAAGTCGTTCGCCGGGGCGCTCGCGGCGCTGAAGAAGAAGGGCCTCGACAAGGGCCTGTTGAGCGAGATCGCCCAGGCGGGGATCGAGGGCGGCGGGCTGGAGACCGCGTCGGCCCTGATGCGCGCCTCCGGCAGCGAGATCAAGTCGATGAACGACATGCGGTCGCAGATCATGACCTACTCCCGGGACGCCGGGAAGACCACCGCCGACGCCATGTACGCCTCCGGCATCAAGGCGGCGGAAGGCGTGGTCAAGGGGCTGGAGAAGAACAAGTCCAGGATCGAGAAGGCCATGTCGGGTATCGCGAAGGCCCTCGAAGCGGCGATCAAGAAGGCGATCGGGAAGAAGGCGACGGGCGGGGTCATCGGCGCGGCCGGTGGGGGCCCGCGTAGCGCGTTGACGCTGGTGGGTGAGCAGGGCCCGGAGGTGGTCCGGCTGCCGTATGGCTCGTCGGTGTACCCGGCGGGGCAGTCGCGGCAGATGATGCGCGGCGCCGGCGGCCGCGCTGAGCCCGTCGTCATCGAGATCCGATCCAGCGGCAGCGACCTGGACGAGGTGCTGCTGAAGATTCTGCGTCGCGCCATCAAAATCCGCGGCGGTAACGCCCAGCTGGTGCTGGCCGGCCGGGCTTCGTAGAGGAGAGACGAGTGCATAGGTACCAGACGTGGAACTCCCCAATGCCGACGACGGCGGCGCAGGCGTCCGTGAGCACCGGCGCGGCGGTCAAGACGATGCTCCAGCTGGCGACGCCGAGCACCAGGCAGATCCAGCTCATCAGCTGGGGCTTCAGCGTGGACGACCCGCCCGGGGCGGACGCGGTGATCGAGCTGCTGCAGACAGACGTGGCGGCGACGGTGACAGCGCACGTGGCAAGCGGGGTGCAGCCGCTGGATCCCAACGCCCCCGCGTCGCTGCTGACGCTGGGCACGACGGCGACCGGCTACACCGCGTCGGCCGAGGGCAGCATCACGGCGACTCGGGTGTTCGACGCGATGTCGTTGAGCTCGACGTCCGGGGAGTCGTCGCTGT
>NZ_JBSFPX010000369.1:0-1535 GCF_053588415.1 Mycobacterium sp. NPDC003449 | reverse complement strand
CCTCGATCATGACGTCGCTGTGGTTCGAACAGCTGCAATCTCGGTGTTGGTCTCCTGGATGCCGGTGACCTGGGCGAGCGCCAGCACGCCGCGCTGTTCGAGGTCACGGGTCTTGGCCGCGGACCTGGCTCCCGCACCCGTGATCGCCAGTGCGATCAGGACATCGAGGGCGGTGATCAGCAGACCGGCCCAGAACATCCACTTCATCATGGGCTGGGCACCGCCGGCGAAGTAGACGGTCAGAAAGATCGGCCCGACGATTCCGCACAGGAGGACGAATGCCTGAATCCGGATGTACCGCCACACCGTTGACATCGCGCGCTCCCGTCGTCGACCGGACGCACACAGCCTAATCCGGCGGGCGCCGCGGTCAGGAACCTACCGGCAAAGTCTGGTAGCCCATCGACGGCGCCAGCAGCCGGTACAGCGGCTGGGTCCACGGCAGCGTGCTGCCGCGGGCGTAGCTGGTGTGCACGGCGATCGCGGCAGCCGACACCTCGTCGGCGTCGGGGTCGTAGTCACAGACGGCGTCACCGAGATCGCACACGCTGATGGTGCGCCCCGCGACCGAGACCGGCAGCGCGGCCGGGGCATGGGCCAGGATCGGCCAATCCTGCGCGACGCCCGTCCCGGCGCCGGGCACCGCGGTCACCGTGCCCATGTTGAGTGTCGGATCGGTCGGCAGCCGGTCTCCGTCGGCGACCAGCAGTGCCGCCGCGAGGTTGGGGCTGGCGTCGAGCGCCTGGAGGTTGCGGTGTACGACCATCGCGCCCTGCGAGTATCCGGCGAGCACGACCTTGGTGGCCGGGCACTGCTGGGTGAACGCCGCGTACTGGCCGCCCAACGCGGCCACGCCGGCATCCACGCTGCTCATGAAGCCACCCCAGCCGAGCAGATCGCCGTCGACCGGCACCGGCGCGGCCGGGTAGGCGACGGCTTCGGCCGTCATGGTGCGGCCGTCCTGTTGCACCAGCTGCGACAGATCCTGCAGGGAGCGGTAGACCACCCGGCCCATCCCGCCGTTGGCGTTCGGATTCTCCCGCTCACCCGATCCGGCGACGCCGATCAGATGCAGGTCGGGGCACCCGGGGGCGGCCGCCGCCGGACCGGCCTGGAGGCCGGTCAGCACACCGAGACCGATCGCGGCGGCACCGGCCAGCGCATAAATCCGTCGAAACATGACCCCTACCCTTCGGGTGACCCGGTACGGCCATCCACTGGCCATATGCGGTTATCATCGCACCAACAGCCCCATGCGTTACACCACGCGCTCACCAGCAGACGCAAAACTGCCCCTTTTCCTCGGAAAAGGGGCAGTTTTGTGTCTGCTCGCGCAGGAAATTACTTGTTGATCTTGGTCACCCGGCCGGCACCGACGGTACGGCCGCCCTCGCGGATCGCGAAGCGCAGGCCCTCGTCCATGGCGACGGGCTGGATCAGCTTGACGGAGATGTCGGTGTTGTCACCGGGCATCACCATCTCGGTGCCCTCGGGCAGGGTCACCACGCCGGTCACGTCCGTGGTACGGAAGTAGA
>NZ_JBSFPX010000368.1:0-1564 GCF_053588415.1 Mycobacterium sp. NPDC003449 | reverse complement strand
CTGAGGCCGCGTTCCTTGGCGCGGTCACGGGCCCTTTTGTCCTCGATGTTGCAGATCGCCAACCAGAGCAGCTTCACCACCGCGGCATCGTTGGGGAAATGACCGCGGTTTTTGATGATCTTGCGTAGTTGATAGTTCAGCGATTCGATCGCGTTGGTGGTGTAGATGACCCGGCGCAGCATCGGCGGGAACGCCAGAAACGGGATGAACCGCTCCCAGGCGTCCTCGAAGACACGGACCGTGTTCGGGTTGGCCCGACCGACCTCGGAGGCCGCGAACGCGTCCAGCGCCGCCCTGGCCGCCTCGGCGTCGCTGGCTTGATACACCGTCTTGAGTGCCGCGGCGACGGCCTTGCGCTGCCCGTAGGACACGAAACGCATCGCGGCTCGGATCAAGTGCACTACGCAGGTCTGCACCAGCGAATCCGGCCAGGTCGCCTCGATCGCCTCGGGGAACCCGGTCAAGCCGTCGCAGCATACGATCAACACGTCAGCGACACCGCGATTGGCCAGCTCCGCGCATACCCCGGCCCAGAACTTCGCGCCTTCGGTGGCCTGAATCCAGATCCCCAGAACGTGTTTGACGCCTTCGATGTCCACGCCGACGGCGATGTGGGCGGCCTTGTTACGCACGTGGGCACCGTCGCGGACCTTGACCACGATCGCATCCAGGTAGATCACCGGGTAGAACGATTCGAGCGGGCGCCGCTGCCAGGCCAGGACCTCATCGAGGACCTCGTCGGTGATCTTGGAGATCGTCTCGCGGCTGATGTCGGTGCCGATCGTGGAGGCCAGGTGATGCTCGATGTCGCGCACGGTCATCCCGCCGGCATACAGCGAAACGATCATGTCATCGAGCCCACCGACGCGCCGTGACCCTTTGGGCACCAGCGTGGGGGTGAACGAGCCGTCGCGATCTCGCGGTATCGCCAATTCGACGTCTCCGACGCTGGTCGCCACGGTTTTCGCAGATGAGCCATTGCGTGAGTTCGAGAACAGTGCGGCCTCGGGATCGCCCTTGTCGTATCCGAGATGATCACTCAGTTCGGCCTGCAGGCCGCGTTCCAGGCCCGCTTTGATCAGCTGCTGGATGAGCCCGTCCTTGCCCTCGAGTTGAACCTCACCGGCATCGATCATCGAGTAGAGCTCATCGAGGGCACCCGAGGACTCAAGCGCCTCCACACCCGCACGCTGCGCACGTCGACGTTGTTCACGGTCAAGCTTCTTATCCACCACGGTCATCAGTGTCTCGGCTTTCAGTCGGGAGCACAGCCCTCACACAAACCATCTGACACCCTCGCAGGCGGCCGCGGCCCGCCGCGCGCAGCGCGAACAGAAAAAGCAGCAACGACAGGACATGGCGCGCCAGGCGCTGTTGGAGCGGTATCGCGCCCGCCAGCAGCAGGGTCGTGCGGTGTCGACCGGGCGTTTGCCTGCTGAAATCCGCGTTGAGGTACTCGAAGAGAATCTGGGGGTGCATCGGGCTCGCGCACAAGCCAAGATCGAGGCGTTTGAGGCCCGACCATTCCGCGGTGGGCATGTGCCGGGACCGGTGGACTCTGACC
>NZ_JBSFPX010000367.1:0-1681 GCF_053588415.1 Mycobacterium sp. NPDC003449 | reverse complement strand
CCTTGCTGGCCTTGGCTTGCGCGGCAACGGCTTCCACAGTCAACCGGTCATAGCCGTGCTGCTGCAGCAGCTGCAGAGTCACGGCCAGCAGCTCGGCCTCACGCGCGGTCCAGCGCGACGCCGACAAGCAGGTCGCCCCTTCGGTAGCCGTATCCGGACTCACGCGCCTCCCTGGGAAATCTGTTGCACCGTTACGTACGGTACCGTACCGTACTGCATGGCACCACCACCGGCATGCACAACCGCGCGGCCGGACCACGTCGTCACCGAACTTCGAAAGGCTTTCGGGTGAGCGGTTTTTCGGTCGGCAGGTTGATAAGAAAGCGGTGGACGCTCATCGTCACCGTGATCGTGGTCGCCGTCGTCTCCTTCGCCGTCTATCGGCTGCACGGCATATTCGGCTCCGACAAGGACGTGTCGCGGCCCAGCGCCGAGGCACTGGAGAACACCGGCTACAACCCCAAGCGCGTGCTGTTCGAGGTGTTCGGCTCCCCCGGCTCGGTGGCCTCCATCAACTATCTCGACATCAACGCCCAGCCGCAGCGCGTCGACGACGTCACCCTGCCGTGGTCACAGACCTTGACCACCGATGACCCGACGCTGTTCGCCGACCTGCGCGCGCAGGGCGACGGCGACTCGATCGGTTGCCGCATCACCGTCAACGGCGTCGTCAAGGACGAAAGGACGACCAACAACGTGAACGGTTACATCGCCTGCCTGGACAAGTCCGCATGAGCGAGCACCGTGCCGAAGACCAGGCCGGCCCCGATGCCGAAGTCCGGCATTCGAAGGTCTCACGGCTCATCCGGGTGCTGGCCGTGCCGATCCTGTTGGTGTGGGTGGCGGTCGCCGCGCTCACCAACATCGCCGTCCCCCAGCTGGAGGTGGTCGGCGCGGCCCGCTCGGTCGGTCTGAACGCACCCGACGCCCCGTCGACGGAGGCGATGCGGCACATCGGTCAGGTCTTCGACGAGTTCGACTCCGACAGCGCGGCGATGATCGTGCTGGAGGGCGACCAGCCGCTGGGCGCCGACGCCCATCATTTCTACGACACCCTGGTGCAGCGGCTGGCCGCCGACACCAAGCACGTCGAACACATTCAGGATTTCTGGGGCGATCCGCTGACCGCGGGCGGTTCGCAGAGCAAGGACGGCAAGGCCGCGCTGGTGCAGGTGTACCTGGCCGGCAATCAGGGCGAAGCGTTGTCCAACGAGTCCGTCGACGCGATCCGCAAGATCGTGGCCGACACCCCGCCACCGCCCGGGGTCAAAGCCTATGTCACCGGCGCCGCGCCACTGATCACCGACAACTTCGAGGTCGGCAGCGAGGGCACCGAGAAGGTCACGATGATCACCTTCGTGGTCATCGCGGTGATGCTGCTGGCCGTGTACCGGTCGTTCGTCACGATGTTCATCATGCTGCTCACGGTTCTCATCGAACTGGCCGCGGCACGAGGTGTCGTCGCCGTCCTCGCCCATACCGGGATCATCGGCCTGTCCACGTATTCGACGAATCTGCTGACCCTGCTGGCGATCGCCGCGGGTACGGACTACGGCATATTCGTGGTCGGCCGCTACCACGAGGCCCGCAACAAGGGATTGGACCGCAAAGCCGCCTATCACGACATGTTCTCCGGGACCATACATGTCATCGTCGGCTCGGGCCTGACCATCGCCGGCGC
>NZ_JBSFPX010000366.1:0-1682 GCF_053588415.1 Mycobacterium sp. NPDC003449 | reverse complement strand
GCCTGGCGGCTTTCGAGCATCAGGATGTGCCGTTCGAGGTGTTGGTGGAGCGGCTCAACCCGGCCCGCAGCCGGACCCATCACCCGCTCGTTCAGGTGATGCTGACTTGGCAGAACTTTGGGACGGATCCCACTTCGAGACTGGCATTGGGCGATGTGCGGGTCACGCCGCTGCCCGCGGAAACCCGAACTGCTCGGATGGATCTGGTGTTCTCACTGGGTGAACGCGTCGACGCAACCGGTGCGCCGGCAGGAATCGGCGGCTTGGTGGAATTCCGTACCGATGTGTTCGATGCGGTGAGTATTGAGGCGTTGATCGAGCGGTTGCAACGGGTGTTGGTAGCGATGACGGCGGACCCGTCGCGGTTGTTGTCGTCGGTCGATCTGCTCGACGCGGCCGAGTCTGCGCAACTTGACGGGTTTGGGCATCGCGAAGTCTTGGCCGAGTCTGTGGCCGAGGAGTCCATTGTGGCGAAGTTCGCCCGGCAGGCGGTGCGTACTCCGGATGCGGTGGCGGTGAGTTTTGAGGGTCGGTCGTGGACGTACCGGGAGCTGGATGAGGCCTCGAATCGGTTGGCAGGTCTGTTGGTTGATCAAGGGGCGGCCGCCGGCGAGTGTGTGGGGTTGTTGTTGGGTCGCTCGGAGCGGGCGGTGGTTGCGATTCTGGCGGTGTTGAAGTCGGGGGCGGGGTATCTGCCGATGGATCCGGCGGTGCCGGATGCGCGTATTGAGTTCATGGTGGCTGATGCGGGTCCGGTGGTGGTGTTGACCACGGCTGGTTTGGCGCATCGGTTGGCGGGTTGTGGGGTGCGGGTGGTCGATGTTGAGGATCTGCGGATTGACACCTACCCCGCTGGCCTGTTGGCGGTACCGGCGGCTGATGATGTGGCGCATGTTATTTATACGTCGGGGACGACGGGTGTGCCGAAAGGTGTTGCGGTTACGCATGGCAATGTGACGCGGTTGTTTGATGGTCTTGATGTGGGTGTGGGTGTGGGGTTGGGCTCGGGTCAGGTGTGGGCTCAGTGTGCGTCGTTGGCGTTTGATTATTCGGTGTGGGAGATGTGGGGGGCGTTGTTGCATGGTGGCCGGTTGGTGGTGGTGCCTGAGCAGGTGACCCGGTCGCCGAAGGATTTGCAGGCGTTGTTGGTCGCTGAGCGTGTTTCGGTGTTGAGTCAGACGCCGTCGGCGGTGGGGATGTTGTCGCCGGGTCAGTTGGGGTCGGTTGGGGTGTTGATGGTGGCTGCTGAGGCGTGCCCGCCGGAGGTGGTGGATGCGTGGTCGTCGGGTCGGGTGATGGTCAATGGGTATGGGCCGACCGAGACGACGGTGTATGCCACGATCAGCCGGCCGTTGCAGGCTGGGTCGGGTGTGGTGCCGATCGGGTATCCGGTGCCGGGGGCGGCGTTGTTTGTGTTGGATCGGTGGTTGCGGCCGGTGCCCGCGGGTGTGGTGGGTGAGTTGTATGTGGCGGGTCGTGGTGTCGGGGTGGGGTATGTGCGCCGGCCGGGGTTGACGGGTTCGCGGTTTGTGGCGTGTCCGTTCGGTGGGCCGGGTGCGCGGATGTATCGCACCGGGGACTTGGTGTCGTGGGGTGTCGATGGGCAGTTGCGGTACGGCGGGCGGGCCGATGAGCAGGTCAAGATCCGCGGGTACCGCATCGAACTCGGCGAAATCCAGTCT
>NZ_JBSFPX010000365.1:0-1755 GCF_053588415.1 Mycobacterium sp. NPDC003449 | reverse complement strand
GCCCAGGACTGCCCGGCCGGGTTGAGATAGGTGGTGTCGCCGGCGTCGGCGATCATGATGCGGGTCTGCCACCTCGACACCTGCCCGGTGGGCGTGGCCACCCAGAACCCGGTGCTGCGCGAACGGTTCAACGGCAAACCGGAATTCGTGGAGAACTTCTTCATGTTCATCGCCGAGGAAGTCCGGGAACTCATGGCGCAGCTGGGCTTCCGAACCGTCAACGAGATGGTCGGCCAGGTCGGCATGCTGGACACCACCCGCGCGGCCGAGCACTGGAAGGCACACAAGCTCGACCTCTCGCCGGTGCTCTACGAGCCGGAATCGGCGTTCATGAACCAGGACCTGTACTGCAGCTCACGACAGGACCACGGCCTGGACAAGGCGCTGGACCAGCAGCTGATCGTGCAGAGCCGCGAGGCCCTCGACAGTGGCGTTCCGGTCCGCTTCGCGACGAAGATCACCAATGTCAACCGGACGGTCGGTACCATGCTCGGCCACGAGGTCACCAAAGCCCATGGCGGGCAGGGGCTTGCCGACGGAACGATCGACATCACCTTCGAAGGGTCGGCGGGCAACAGCTTCGGCGCGTTCGTGCCGAAGGGGATCACGCTGCGGGTGTACGGCGACGCCAACGACTACGTCGGCAAGGGTCTGTCGGGTGGGCGCATCGTGGTGCGCCCCGCCGACGAGGCCCCCGACGAGTTCGCCGCCGAGGACAACATCATCGCGGGCAACGTGATCCTGTTCGGCGCCACCAGCGGCGAGGCCTTCCTGCGCGGCCAGGTGGGCGAGCGGTTCGCGGTCCGCAATTCCGGCGCGCACGCGGTGGTGGAGGGGGTCGGCGATCACGGCTGTGAGTACATGACCGGCGGCCGGGTGGTCATCCTCGGCCCCACCGGCCGCAACTTCGCCGCGGGGATGTCGGGCGGTATCGCCTACGTCTACGACGCGGCGGGCTCGCTGGCCGAGAATCTCAACGCCGAGATGGTGGCCATCGAGGCCGTCGAGGAGTCCGATGCCGAATGGCTCCGGGGGATCGTCGCCGCGCACGTCGACGCGACGGATTCGACCGTGGGACAACGCATCCTGTCTGATTGGGACAACGAGGTGAAGCATTTTGCCAAGGTCATGCCGCGCGACTACAAGCGCGTGCTGGCCGCCATCGCCGAGGCCGAACGAGCCGGCGAGAACGTGAACGAGGCGATCATGGCGGCGGCCAATGGCTGATCCGCGCGGCTTCCTCAAGACCACCTCTCGCGAGCTCCCGCAGCGCAGGCCGGTGCCGCTGCGGCTCAAGGACTGGAAAGAGGTCTACGAAGACTTCTCCCACGACGTCCTGCGCGGCCAGGCATCCCGATGCATGGACTGCGGTATTCCGTTCTGCCACAACGGTTGCCCGCTCGGGAATCTGATCCCGGAGTGGAACGATCTGGTGTACCGGGACCGGTGGCGCGACGCGATCGAACGGCTGCACGCGACCAACAACTTCCCGGAGTTCACCGGGCGGCTGTGCCCGGCGCCGTGCGAGTCGTCCTGTGTGCTCGGGATCAACCAGGATCCGGTCACCATCAAGCAGGTCGAGGTCGAGATCATCGACAACGCCTTCGACGAGGGCTGGGTGGTCCCCAAGCTGCCCGATGTGCAGACCGGCAAGAAGGTCGCGGTCGTCGGGTCCGGGCCGGCCGGTCTGGCCGCCGCCCAGCAGCTCACCCGGGCCGGCCACACCGTCACGGTGTTCGAGCGGGCCGACCGGAT
>NZ_JBSFPX010000364.1:0-1770 GCF_053588415.1 Mycobacterium sp. NPDC003449 | reverse complement strand
GATCGGCGATTGGGACGAAGTCGTAACAAGGTAGCCGTACCGGAAGGTGCGGCTGGATCACCTCCTTTCTAAGGAGCACCACGAAAAACACTCTCAATTGGTGGGGGTGTAGCCGTGAGGAACCGGTGGCCTGTAGTGGGCACGGTTTGGTGCAACAACAAACGTGAGAAGCGGTGTGGGAACACTGTTTTGAGGAACTGCCAGGCACACTATTGGGCTTTGAGACAACAGGCCCGTGCCCCTGTGTGTGGGGGGTGGCATCCGGTTGCGGGTGTCGGCGTGTTGTTGCCTCACGCTTTGGTGGTGGGGTGTGGTGTTTGATTTGTGGATAGTGGTTGCGAGCATCTGGCACGCAGGGACGGGTCGCCGGCTCCTTTTGGGGGTGGGTGTCTTTGTTTTTGTGTGTTGATGTGCAATTTTTTTCTGAAACTCATTTTTTTGGTTTTGTGTTGTAAGTGTTTAAGGGCGCATGGTGGATGCCTTGGCACTGGGAGCCGATGAAGGACGTGGGAGGCTGCGATATGCCTCGGGGAGTTGTCAACCGAGCGGTGATCCGAGGATGTCCGAATGGGGAAACCCGGCACGAGTGATGTCGTGTCACCCGGCACTGAATGTATAGGTGTCGGGGGGGAACGCGGGGAAGTGAAACATCTCAGTACCCGTAGGAAGAGAAAACAATATGTGATTCCGTGAGTAGTGGCGAGCGAAAGCGGAGGATGGCTAAACCGTATGCATGTGATACCGGGTAGGGGTTGTGTGTGCGGGGTTGTGGGACCTATTTTTCCAGTTCTACCTGGCTGGACGGCAGTGAGAAAATGTTGTGGTTAGCGGAAGTGGCTTGGGATGGCCTGCCGTAGACGGTGAGAGCCCGGTACGTGAAAACCTGACATCTGTTGTGATGGTGTTCCCGAGTAGCAGCGGGCCCGTGGAATCTGCTGTGAATCTGCCGGGACCACCCGGTAAGCCTGAATACTTCCCAGTGACCGATAGCGGATGAGTACCGTGAGGGAATGGTGAAAAGTACCCCGGGAGGGGAGTGAAAGAGTACCTGAAACCGTGCGCTTACAATCCGTCAGAGCCTTCGTTTTTAACGTGGGGTGATGGCGTGCCTTTTGAAGAATGAGCCTGCGAGTCAGGGACATGTCGCGAGGTTAACCCGGGTGGGGTAGCCGCAGCGAAAGCGAGTCTGAATAGGGCGTATCACGTCAGTTGTGGCGTGTGTAGTGGTGTGTTCTGGACCCGAAGCGGAGTGATCTACCCATGGCCAGGGTGAAGCGCGGGTAAGACCGTGTGGAGGCCCGAACCCACTTAGGTTGAAGACTGAGGGGATGAGCTGTGGGTAGGGGTGAAAGGCCAATCAAACTCCGTGATAGCTGGTTCTCCCCGAAATGCATTTAGGTGCAGCGTTGCATGTTTCTTGTTGGAGGTAGAGCTACTGGATGGCCGATGGGCCCTACTAGGTTACTGACGTCAGCCAAACTCCGAATGCCGACAAGACAGAGTGTGGCAGTGAGACGGCGGGGGATAAGCTCCGTGCGTCGAGAGGGAAACAGCCCAGATCGCCGGCTAAGGCCCCTAAGCGTGTGCTAAGTGGAAAAGGATGTGCAGTCGCGAAGACAACCAGGAGGTTGGCTTAGAAGCAGCCACCCTTGAAAGAGTGCGTAATAGCTCACTGGTCAAGTGATTGTGCGCCGATAATGTAGCGGGGCTCAAGCACACCGCCGAAGCCGCGGCAATACCCGTAGGGGTATTGGGTAGGGGAGCGTCCTG
>NZ_JBSFPX010000363.1:0-1773 GCF_053588415.1 Mycobacterium sp. NPDC003449 | reverse complement strand
GGTCGGCGCCTTCCTGTCCACCGCGTCTTTGGGCTCCAGCGCGATCACGACCCGACCGGCGTCAGCGGCACCGGCCACGTAGCCGACGGCGCCGAGTGGCCCGACGGCACCGTCACGATCCGCTGGCGCGGCGAACGCCCCAGCACCGTCAACTGGACCAGCCTCGACGACGCCATGGCCATCCACGGGCACGGCGGGGCGACTCGCATCATCTGGGCAGACGAGCCGCCCACGCACCGGTGCGCCTGCGGCATCGACTGGCCCGACCCGTCCCTCGGCTGCGGCCACACCTACGCGCGATGCGAATCCGTCGAGGGAGCCGGGCTGTTCGACCCGAACGCCATCATCGCCCCGGACAGCAAAATCGCTCGGTGCAACCGCGCGGTGCTCGAAGCCCTCGGCGCTCCCGGCGAGCACGACGCGCACGACTGGACGCCGCAGCCCGGCATGAGCACTTGGTGCCCGGGAACACCCAGCCGGACGGATAGCCCGGACAGCCCGGTGGACAGCCAGGACAACCAGCAGGACAACCAGGACACCCAGCCCGGACACGACCCGCTGACCAGCGCGGACACAGTCCGGACACAGCAGGACACCGGGCTACGCGACGAGTGCGAAGCCGAGATCCGTACCGCGCTGGAAGAGCACCGTGGGCAGCACGTGCTCATGTCCGACGGCGAGTGGTCGTACGTCCTGCGGGGCGCCGAGGAGTTGGCCCCGATCGTCGCTGACGCCGCCATGCGCGTCCGCGACCGGCGCATCGAACAGCTCGCCGCCGGACGCCAGACCTGGAAGACGAAGGCGCTCGAGATGGAGCGCGAGCGGGACCGGTCCGACGAGGCCGCGCGACGCATCTTGGACCAGCGGCAGGAGTTGGCCGCCGAACGGTACGCGTGGCAGGAACGCGCGCTACAGGCCGAGGCCACCGTCGCCCGCGTACGGGCCGAGTGCGACGCCATCGCCCGTGACGTCCACGGCAAGAGCCCGGTCGCTCTCGCCGGGTTCCGCGAGGCCAACGCCCGCATCCGGGTCGCCCTCGACGACCCGGCCGCCGTACCGCACCCCGCCGAGGAGTGCGCGCGAGAGCTACAGCACGAGGCCGACAAACTCGCTGAGCGCCTGGTACGCGCCCGTCTCGATGCGGGAGACCAGTGTGACCGTGCCGAGCAGGCCGAGGCCGCCGTGGCCCGCGTGCGCGACCTCGCCGCCCGGTGGAGTAACGCCCTCGGCCCTGACCGCCGCTACGCCGAGGCGCTCCACACCGCCCTCGACACCCCGGCTGTCGAGCCGCACCCCGCCGAGGCCGAACGCGACCAGGCGTACCGCGAGCGGCCGTGCGGCGATGACCGCGCAGCCCACGGTGCGCACCGCTACATGCTCGGCCGCCGCGTCTACCAGTGCCCCGGAGCAATGCCGGACACGGCTGGCGCCGCAGAGCAGGCCGAGGCCGAGGCCGAGCGTGACCAGGCATACGCCGAACGCGCCGCGCTCCTCGCCTGGCTAGCCGCCCTGCACCCCGCTAACGCCGTCATCACCCCGGCCGCCGACGTCGACGAGCCCGGCTGGCGGCTGCTGTACCTCCTCGTCGGCGGCTGGCAGATGAGCTGGCACATCCACCCCCGCGACGCCGCCCTGTTCGACACCGTCGAGCACGTCCAGCCGGACGACCCGCGCGCCCAGTGGGACGGGCACACCACCGACCAGAAGTACGAGCGCATCCAAGAGCACGTCGCACGCCTCGGCGAGCAGCGCGCCTCAACCTCCGCGGCGCGG
>NZ_JBSFPX010000362.1:0-1836 GCF_053588415.1 Mycobacterium sp. NPDC003449 | reverse complement strand
ATCATCGTCTCGGCCCTCTCGACCTCCGGAGCGACCTCGCCGAGGATCCGCCGCTTGGCGTCGATCTCGCGCAGTACCCGAGCCGGATCATGGCGCACGATGTGAGCCTGCTGCTCCTCGGTCGGCCAGCCCTCGTCGTATACGACCGGCTCGCCCTTCGAGTCATAGATCGCGACCGTGTCTGACGAGTCGTCCTGCCGCCGCCAGACGTCTCCGCCCGCCGCCCGCGCGATCCGCTCGTCCTCGTCGAGCTGCGCGGCGAGCCACCGCACCAGCTCATCCATCCTGCGCCTCCGCGTCCCCAGACAGCGTGGCGATGTCCTCGGCAAGGATCTGTCGAACGCGTCCGAAGCTGATCCCCAGCTCCTTGGCAATCTCGCGGTACGTCATCCCGCCGTCGCTCATCTCCCGGATCGCTTCCTGCCGGCGCCGCCTCCACTCCAGGCGTGCGGCGTCCATGGCCGCGTCCAGCCGACGGGCCCGCTCCGCGGGTGGCGTATTCACCGCTACAGCGGCGATCGCTTCGCGCACGCGCCGCACCTCCTCCGACTGGTCTTCCATATCCGTCCCTCTCCGGGGTGGGGAGGCGGATTTCCCGTGCCGTCTTGTGTAGTCAGCCTACACGCGTGTAGCTTGACTACACAACGGCTCGGAGGTCGCCTCCGACCGTGATCAACAGCAAGACCCCGGCCCGGCGGTGCAACGCCATATGGGCCGGGGCCAGCCATCCCGCCTGCGCAACCAGGAGGAACAGCCGTGCAGAACCCTAGCCCCAAGCCCCCGCCCCCGGGAGTCCGCCGCCCCATCGCGGTCGGCTTCACCCGGCACGTCGGCGGCCGCACCATCACGGTGCGCGCCACGAAGGCCGGCATCACCGGCACCATCACCCCGCCGCCGCCCGCCGCGCAGAGCACCACCGCCAGCCGCCGCGACCGGGACAACTACCCGCACGCCGCGCCCAAGCCCACGGCGGCGGTGACCGCGTGAGCGCCCCGATCCCCGAGCCCGCCGCCGACCTGCTCCGCGCCGTCCTCGACGCGCTCGACATCCCGTACCCCGCCACCGTCGGCGACGCCGAGCGGCGCGACAAAATCCTCGCCGACCGGGCCATGCACACGGTCATCGCGCTGCGGGACGTCCTCGACCACCAGCCGCACACCAACGTCGAATGGTCCACGGCCTACCTCCGCCGGAAGGTCGCCCAGCACCCGCCGACCGGGTACCGCGCCGTCGGCGTGCCGCTCCAGGACGGGGGCCGGCCGTGACCTCCCAGCCCAGCTCCCCGGAGCCCACCTCCGAGCCCACGCCCACGCCGCACCACATCCCGGGCGTGAGCGACACCACCATCCAGAGCTGCGCCGAGGACTACGCGAAGGCCGAGCCCGCCCGCGAGCGCCTGTTCGAGACCTGGCGCAACGGCATCCGCTAACCGCCCCAGACCGGCCGGGCCCCGTACATCCCCCAGCGGGGCCCGGCCACCCGCTCCGAGACCGTCCAGCGGTACGGCCATCACAGGCCACCCGGAGCACTCCACCCCCACCACCGCTCCGGAAGGACACCGTCATGGCCATCGACGCCCTGCTCCACCAGCTCGCCCAGACCCTCAACTCCCTCACCGACGCCCCGGGTACACCCCCGACCCGCGCAACGGCGTGAGCATCACCGACAGCAGCCGCCAGAGCCACCCGCAGCGCGTCGTCTGGGACGACGAGGACGGCCGCGGCTGGATCGTCGCCCCCCGCTGACCCCACCTACCGGCCGGGCCCGCGAAACCCCCCCCCCCGGGCCCGCCCCCTGCGAGGTCGGGGGTGCACACGTCTGTACAACACTCACAGC
>NZ_JBSFPX010000361.1:0-1861 GCF_053588415.1 Mycobacterium sp. NPDC003449 | reverse complement strand
AGTAATATAAAGGAAGTATATCCTCTAAATATAAGAAGAGTAAGGACGCGAGGTGGACGACGAAACCGACTCCTCGGCCGGGCGCAGCCGGCGAGATCGACTGCCGCGCAACCGGCAACGTGAACGGATTCTGCAGCTGGTGCGCGACCACGGCGATGAGATCGACGCCGCCGACCTCGCCGCCCGCATCGGACTGCATGTCACCACGGTGCGTTTCCACCTCGACGCGTTGTGCGAACAGGGAGCGGTCGAGCGCACCCGGATGAACCGGGACGGTGTGGGACGCCCCCGCACCGGATACCGCGCCATCCAGGAACGCCTGAACTATCGAATCCTCGCCGAGGTGCTCGCGATGGAACTGGGCGCGACGGCTCACACCCGCGCCCGGCGCGCCCAGGCCGTCGGACAGCGATGGGCCGCCCGAATCGCGGGAACGCAACCGTTCGAGGACCCCGACGACGGGGATGCCGCGGACACATCCGACCCGCTGGACCGGAGCGCGACCCGCGCCACCGCGGTCTTCGACCGAATGGGTTTCGACCCCAGGTTGGCGGCGGAGTCCGAGCCGTCGGCGTCGCTGTCGACCGAGGGCGAACCGGCACTCGGGCGAGAGCGGGTCGTACGGTTACACGCCTGCCCGGTACGGCAATTGGCCCGCGCACATCCGGAAGTCGGGTGCCGCATCCACCTCGGGTTGCTGCAGGGCCTGCTCGACGAGGGCGTCTCGGCCCGGCTCGATCCGTTCGTCGAACCGGAACTCTGCCTGGCCCGACTGGCCGGGCAACCGTCGACGTAAACGGGTGTCCACGACCTCGAATTCGGTTCAGCCGCCCGCGGAAACGCTCAGGTGCCGGCGGCGGGCGACGTGGGACTCCGCGCGGATCCGCTCGGACATGTGCGGGTAGTGCAGCTCGAACGCCGGGCGCTCGGAACGGATCCGGGGCAGCTCGGTGAAGTTGTGCCGCGGCGGCGGGCAGCTGGTGGCCCACTCCAGGGAGCTGCCGTAGCCCCACGGATCGTCGACGACCACCGGTTCGCCGTAGCGCCAGCTCTTGAAGATGTTCCAGGCGAACGGAATCATCGAGACCCCGAGGGTGAATGCCCCGATCGACGAGACGATGTTCAGCGTGGTGAACCCGTCGCTGGGCAGGTAGTCGGCGTAGCGGCGCGGCATGCCCTCGTTACCCAGCCAGTGCTGGACCAGGAAGGTGGTGTGGAAGCCGATGAAGGTCAGCCAGAAGTGCAGCTTGCCCAGGCGTTCGTCGAGCAGCCGGCCGGCCATCTTCGGGAACCAGAAGTAGATGCCCGCGTAGGTGGCGAACACGATCGTGCCGAACAGCACGTAGTGGAAGTGTGCGACCAGGAAATAGGTGTCGGTGACGTGGAAGTCGATCGGCGGGCTGGCCAGCATGACCCCGGACAGGCCGCCGAGCAGGAAGGTGACCATGAACCCGACCGAGAACAGCATGGGTGTCTCAAAGGTCAACTGGCCGTGCCACATTGTGCCGATCCAGTTGAAGAACTTGATCCCGGTCGGCACGGCGATCAGATACGACATGAAGGAGAAGAACGGCAGGAGTACGGCGCCGGTGGCGAACATGTGGTGCGCCCACACCGCCGTCGACAACGCTGCGATGCTCACGGTGGCGTAAACCATCGTGACGTACCCGAAGACCGGTTTGCGGCTGAACACCGGAACGATCTCGGTGATGATGCCGAAGAACGGGATCGCGACGATGTACACCTCGGGGTGGCCGAAGAACCAGAACAGGTGCTGCCACAGCAACACGCCGCCGTTGGCCGGGTCGTAGATGCGCGCCGAGGTGGCGGTCGGCGGCCAGGCCGAACAGCGCCGAGGTCA
>NZ_JBSFPX010000360.1:0-1938 GCF_053588415.1 Mycobacterium sp. NPDC003449 | reverse complement strand
CGCGAGGGGAGCAGCCCCCGGTGACCGCCCGCTGCCGGTCGTGCGGCCGCCGCCTCCAGGACGCCGTGTCCATCGCGGCCGGGCTCGGCCCGAAGTGCCGGCGCGCCCTCACGGTGGCGGCCGCGGCCGGCGGCGGGCAGCTCGCCCTCGACATCCCCACCCCGACCCGGCCCCGCCGTCGGCGCCGCTCCCCGGTCCGCTGGCCACGCTGGCACCGCGACGGCCGCCGCATCACGACCCTGCCCGACATCGCCAACTACCAGGAGACCCACTGATGACCAGCTCGCCCAGCCTCGGCGCCGACCAGGCCGAGGAGATCCGCGCCGCCGCCCGCGACCTAGCCGCGGTAGACGGCATCGAGCACACGAGCGTCGCCCGCGAAGTGCTGCTCGACCTCGCCACAGCCCTGGCCGACCTCGCCACGCCCATCACCGCGCTCGTCGAGGAACACCTGAACGCCCGCGACGAGGACGCCGACTACACCCGCGAGGCGCACGAGGCCCTCGCCGCGCTCACCACTGCCGCGGCCGGACTGCACCACATCGCCAACAACCACTGACCCGCCCGGCCCGGCCGTCCCGTCACGACGGCCGGGCCCTTGCCCGGGTGGCGGAACGGCAGACGCCGCGATCTTAAAAATCGCTGCCCCGCTGGGGCGTACGGGTTCGAATCCCGTTCCGGGCTCTCACCTCAACCGATCAACGACCGAACGGAAGACGAGCACCATGCCTTACAAAGACCCAGAGGCACAGCGTGAGTACCAACGGGCCTGGGCGGCAAAGCGACGAGCCGCCAGTCGCGCTGCGTTCCTGGCAGACAAGTCCTGCGCGCGTTGCGGCTCCACCGAAGACCTTGAGCTGGATCACGTGAACCCCGCAGACAAGGTCTCGCACCGGATCTGGACCTGGTCCGAGAAGCGGCGAGTAGCCGAGCTGGCGAAGTGCCAGGTGCTCTGCAAGCCCTGTCACGACCGGAAGTGCGGGCTGGACGGGTTCGCCGACAGGACCCCTCGGCATGGCAGGGGTCGCTACGACAAGGGCTGCCGCTGCGCCATCTGCACAGCGGCGAACACCGAGCACGCCCAACGCGTTCGACGGAACCAGCGAACTCGGGAGCAGGAGGCCACACTCCGATGACCGCCCCCGTCCCGGCCGCGCTGCTCGCCGCCGCAGTCCTCCTCGCCGCCGGGTACGCCCTCGGCCGCATCCGCCCCTGGGACCGGCTCGCCACCTGGGCCAACTGGGAAGTCCGCTTCCACCTCGACCGCTGGGCGACCCGCCCCCGGCAAACCGCCCTGTTCGTGCTGCTGCTGATGACGGACCCGATCGGCACGGTGCGCGCCTGGCGGCACCGCCACGACCCGCCGGCGCCCCGCAGTGCGCCCGCGCGCAGCCAGTTCCTCGCCAACCAGGAGAACGACCAATGACCGACGTCAGCCCCGCCGACCAGATCCGCGCCGCCGCCGAGCTGCTGCGCGCCCTCGCCACCGCCGCCAGCACCGATCCCGACGGACTCCCAACCGCCCGCTGGCACACCGAACCCTGCTGGCCCGACGACGACAGCACCCGCTTCCTCTACGGCGACCACCTCACCCGCGACGACGGCCGCCGCATCTCCTGGCCGCTGCTGAACCGCGGCGGCTCACCTCAACGGCCGTCGTACATGCACGGCCAGCACGCCGAGTACGCCGCCGCCATGGACCCGACCGTCGGCCTCGCCCTCGCCGACTGGCTCGACGCTGCCGCTGAAGATGCCGAGCAGGTCGGCCCCGACCCGCGTGCCGTCGCCGTGGCCCGTCGGATCCTCGGAGATGACCGTGCCTGACCTCACGCCCCAACCGCGCCCGCAGTGGAGCTCCGTGGCGCCACACGGGCCTCACAGCCCCTCAAGCGCCCCCACACCCACCGGAACCCCCGAACGGGCCGCACAGGCCCGTAC
>NZ_JBSFPX010000359.1:0-2005 GCF_053588415.1 Mycobacterium sp. NPDC003449 | reverse complement strand
GCCCGGCTGATGTGGTGGACACCTGGGCGCCGGGTCGGGTGATGGTCAATGGGTACGGTCCGACCGAGACCACGGTGTACGCCACGATCAGTGCCCCGCTACAGGCAGGGTCGGGCGTGGTGCCGATCGGTGTGCCGGTGCCGGGGGCGGCGTTGTTTGTCCTGGATCGGTGGCTGCGTCAAGTCCCGGCCGGGGTGGTGGGCGAGCTGTACGTGGCCGGCCGCGGTGTGGGCCTCGGGTACGTGCGCCGGCCGGGGTTGACGGGTTCGCGGTTTGTGGCCTGCCCGTTCGGGGCGCCTGGTCAGCGGATGTATCGCACCGGGGACTTGGTGTCCTGGGCGCCCGATGGCCAGTTGCGGTACGTCGGGCGGGCCGATGAGCAGGTCAAGATCCGCGGCTACCGCATCGAACTCGGCGAAATCCAGTCCGTTTTGGCCGATCTGGACGGGGTCGAGCAGGCCGTGGTGACCGCCCGCGAGGACCGGCCGGGGGACAAGCGTCTGGTCGGTTACGTCACGGGTACCGCGGATCCGGCGCGGGTGCGTGCTGAACTCTCCCAGCGGTTGCCGGCGTACATGGTCCCGGCCGCGGTCGTGGCGCTCGAGGCGTTGCCGCTGACGGTCAACGGCAAACTGGACAAGAGGGCCCTGCCGGCACCGGAATACACGCCTGGTGATCACTACCGCGGCCCGTCCACCGCGCTCGAGGAAGTCCTGGTCGGCATCTATGCCCGGGTCCTCGGCCTGGACCGGGTCGGCGTCGACGATTCGTTCTTCGACCTCGGCGGCGATTCCTTGTCGGCGATGCGCCTGATCGCCGCGGTCAACACCAGCCTGGACACCGACCTCCCGGTGCGCACCTTGTTCGACGCCCCCACCGTCGCCCAACTCGCCCCCCTGGTGAACGCGGGTTCGGGCGGACGCGAACCGCTGACCCCACAGCAACGCCCGGATACGATCCCGCTGTCCTATGCACAGCAACGACTCTGGTTCCTGGATCAGATGCAGGGACCCTCACCGATCTACAACATGGCAGTCGCGTTGCGATTGGAAGGGCGCCTGAACACCGACGCGTTAGGTCGGTCACTCGTCGATGTGATCGGCCGCCACGAGAGCTTGCGCACCATATTCGCCACGGCAAACGGAATCCCTCAGCAAATCGTAGTGCCGACCCTGCAGGCAGATCTGAGCTGGGAAATCGTCGAGGCCGATCAGTGGCCGTCGGCGCGGCTGGAGGATGCCGTCGCGGAGGTGGCGCGGCACAACTTTGATCTGGCGGCCGAGATTCCTTTGTGGGCCGTGCTTTTCCGCGCCAGTGTGGACGAGCATGTGCTGGTCGCGGTGGTGCATCATATCGCCGCGGATGGCTGGTCGATCGCCCCGATGGTGGCCGATCTGAGCGTGGCCTACGCCAGTCGGTGCGCGGGCCGGGCACCGGAATGGCCGCCGTTGCCGGTGCAGTACGTTGATTACGCTCTGTGGCAGCGTAATTGGTTGGGCTCCGAAGGTGACCCCGACAGTGTGATCGCCGGGCAATTGGCCTACTGGGAAGACACGCTAGCTGGGCTGCCCGAGCGGCTGGAGCTCCCCACGGATCGGCCGTATCCGCCGGTCGCCGATTACCGCGGAGGCAGCGTGGCGGTGGACTGGCCGACCGAATTGCAGCAGCACATTGCGCGGGTGGCTCGTGAACACAACGTGACCAGCTTCATGGTCGTCCAGGCGGCCCTGGCACTCCTGGTGGCGCAGCTGAGTGCCAGTCCTGACGTCGCGGTGGGGATCGCGACAGCCGGACGTAACGATCCGGCGCTGGACGAGCTGGTCGGGTTCTTCGTCAACACCTTGGTGCTGCGGGTGGATCTGTCCGGTGATCCCACCGTCGCCGAGGTACTCACCCAGGTACGCCAGCGCGGCCTGGCGGCTTTCGAGCATCAGGATGTGCCGTTCGAGGTGTTGGTGGAGCGGCTCAACCCGGCCCGCAGCCGGACCCATCACCCGCTCGTTCA
>NZ_JBSFPX010000358.1:0-2011 GCF_053588415.1 Mycobacterium sp. NPDC003449 | reverse complement strand
GGCTGGAAGACCGACTCGACGCCTACCGGCTAGGCGTGCTTGCCCTCGGAATTGCGCAGGCGCATCCCGAAGTACATCGCGTTGAGGCCGAGCACCACGACGATCAGGCCGCTGATCACATGCGACCAGATGATCCCGGCGGTCGGTCCGCCGACGAACACCCACGGTGAGACGACGAGCCACACCCCGAAGACCGGAACCGTCCAGGTCATCCCATGGGCGCGGTCCAGCGCACAGCTGAAACATATTGCCAGCAGCGCGATCACGCCGCCGACGACCAGATCGTTGACGGCGAGCCGGGTGAACGACTCGTAGCCGACGATCCACGGCGCGATGGCGACGTAGACGGCCGTCAGCAGCGTCAGACCGAAGGTGATCTGAGCCGGCATCGACTCCGCGACACGGTCATACCCGGCCCGCAACGCCATGATGTCGGGATGCCGTTCGATTGATGAATGGAAAGTGGTCATATCGTGTCCTTTCCGTTACACGGCAAGGGATTTGCACCCTCACCGCACCATCCACCAATTTCAGACTACGCCCGGCATCGCCCGTCGTCAGGGCCCGACACTAGTTGCCCAGCAACCACAGTGGCGAGGTGAACGGGCCGTAGATGCGGGGTGCGGAGACGTGGCTGGGGCCGGTGTGGATCTCGACGTTGCCGGGGCTCTGGCACACGGTCGCCGCACCCCCGATCTCGCAGGAACGGGCCATCGCGGCCGGGGCCGCGGCCACCGCGGTGGCGAGCGCGCCCGCCGCCAACAGCGGTGCGATGAAACGGATTGTCTTGGTCATGGTGGCACTCCTGATCGGAATTACGTGTGGCGCCCGATGACGGGCGGGTGGGCGTATTCGCCCTGAGGGGTGCGCAGGTGCCGCAGGGTTCGTGGTGAACTCGGCTGCGTGGCTATCCGGGCGCCGGGGATTTGCTCATACTGAGTTGAACCTGTGAGGACCCTGGAACATTCCGAAAAACCGGAGGTCACGGGCGTGACGCCAGACACGTGCGGGACGGGTGGGACCCGGGCTGCTCCCGGCTCGTGTGGGCCTAGCCGGCGGGGCTGGCCGGCGCCGGGGCCGGTTCGCGTAGCAGTCGCTGGGTGCAGTCCAGCAGGACGCGGTGCAGATCCTCGTCGGTGACGTCGACGAGTTCGGGGTCGGTGGCGCTGCCGTAGATGCCCGACGCCAGCATCGAGATGACGATGCGGCTCGCGGTGTCGGGGTCGGGTCCCAGCAGGATCGCGGTGATCCGCTCGATGGTGTCCTGCATGTCGGCGCGGGCGTGGGCCAGGGTGTCGATGACGGGGTCCCCGTGGAACACCGCGGTCACCCGGCGGTGCTGCACGGCCAGGTCGACCATGCCGCTGACCACGACCTCGCGTTGGGCCTGCGGCGTCGACATCGCCTCGGCGATCCGCACCAACCGCGCCATGTCGTCGAAGACGGGCTGCACCACGGCCAGTACGATGTCGTCCTTGGAATGGAACTGGTAATAGACGGCGGCCTTGCTCACCCCGAGACGGTCGGCGATCATCTGCAGCGATGTGCCGTTCACCCCGTGCTCGCTGAACAGACTCAGCGCCGCCTCGAGTACCCGCTCGCGAGCGAAACCGCGTGGTGCAACTGCCTTTGCCACACCTGTCCCTTCGTCGGGGTGAGCGTACCCAAGCGGGCGACATCACAGCGTCAATTGACCGAACGCCTTGATTGAAGTTAGCCGACTGTATAGGTTTCATTTGACATCCGGCAAGGACGCCTTCGGGGAGGAGTACCACCGATGCCCGGTTCGCAGACGACCGGCCCGGCCGCGCGCCGTCGGCTCGACGGTGGCACCTGCAGGGCGGGACTCATCCGAAAGGCCGACCAGGGCGCATGAAGCTGTTGAAACGGGCCTGGATTCCGTTGCTCATCACCGTAGTGGTGCTGGTCGGAGCGTTTACAGTCATGCGGGTGCGGACCTTCTTCGGGGCAGGCGACGGGTCCGGTGTCTCCAGCGCCAAGGTCGACGACA
>NZ_JBSFPX010000357.1:0-2171 GCF_053588415.1 Mycobacterium sp. NPDC003449 | reverse complement strand
GAAGCCGCGGCAGTCAACGTTGTTGACTGGGTAGGGGAGCGTCCTGCGTCCGGTGAAGCACCAGAGTGATCTAGGTGTGGAGGGTGTGGGAGTGAGAATGCAGGCATGAGTAGCGATGAGGCAAGTGAGAACCTTGCCCGCCGAAAGACCAAGGGTTCCTGGGCCAGGCCAGTCCTCCCAGGGTGAGTCGGGACCTAAGGCGAGGCCGACAGGCGTAGTCGATGGACAACGGGTTGATATTCCCGTACCCGTGTGTGTGCGTCCCTGATGAATCACCGGTACTAACCGCCCAAAAGGTGGGGGATGGTTTCCTTCGGGAGGCCACTTCTGCTGGCTGCGCGGGATCTTCGGTGGTAGTAGTCAAGCGATGGGGTGACGCAGGAAGGTAGCCGTACCAGTCAGTGGTTGTACTGGGGCAAGCCGGTAGGACGACATCTAGGCAAATCCGGGTGTCATATGTCTGAGAGGTGATGCATAGCCGAGTGAGGCGAATTCGGTGATCCTATGCTGCCGAGAAAAGCCTCTAGCGAGGACACACACGGCCCGTACCCCAAACCAACACAGGTGGTCAGGTAGAGAATACTAAGGCGTACGAGTGAACTATGGTTAAGGAACTCGGCAAAATGCCCCCGTAACTTCGGGAGAAGGGGGACCCCCATACCGTCAACACCTTTGCGGTGGGTAGCGGGAGGGGGTGGCACAAACCAGTGAGAAGCGACTGTTTACTAAAAACACAGGTCCGTGCGAAGTCGCAAGACGAGGTATACGGACTGACGCCTGCCCGGTGCTGGAAGGTTAAGAGGACCTGTTAACCCTTTCGGGGGTGAAGCGGAGAATTTAAGCCCCAGTAAACGGCGGTGGTAACTATAACCATCCTAAGGTAGCGAAATTCCTTGTCGGGTAAGTTCCGACCTGCACGAATGGCGTAACGACTTCTCAACTGTCTCAACCATAGACTCGGCGAAATTGCACTACGAGTAAAGATGCTCGTTACGCGCGGCAGGACGAAAAGACCCCGGGACCTTCACTATAGCTTGGTATTGGTGCTCGATACGGTTTGTGTAGGATAGGTGGGAGACTGTGAAACGCTGACGCTAGTTAGTGTGGAGTCATTGTTGAAATACCACTCTGATCGTATTGGGCCTCTAACTTCGAACCGTATATCCGGTTCAGGGACAGTGCCTGGTGGGTAGTTTAACTGGGGCGGTTGCCTCCCAAAATGTAACGGAGGCGCCCAAAGGTTCCCTCAACCTGGATGGCAATCAGGTGTTGAGTGTAAGTGCACAAGGGAGCTTGACTGCGAGACGGACATGTCGAGCAGGGACGAAAGTCGGGACTAGTGATCCGGCACCTCTGAGTGGAAGGGGTGTCGCTCAACGGATAAAAGGTACCCCGGGGATAACAGGCTGATCTTCCCCAAGAGTCCATATCGACGGGATGGTTTGGCACCTCGATGTCGGCTCGTCGCATCCTGGGGCTGGAGCAGGTCCCAAGGGTTGGGCTGTTCGCCCATTAAAGCGGCACGCGAGCTGGGTTTAGAACGTCGTGAGACAGTTCGGTCTCTATCCGCCGCGCGCGTCAGAAGCTTGAGGAAATCTGTCCCTAGTACGAGAGGACCGGGACGGACGAACCTCTGGTCTACCAGTTGTCCCACCAGGGGCACGGCTGGATCGCCACGTTCGGACAGGATAACCGCTGAAAGCATCTAAGCGGGAAACCCCCTCCAAGACCAGGCTTCTCACCCATTTGAGTGGGATAAGGCCCCCCGCAGACCACGGGATCGATAGACCAGACCTGGAAGACTAGTAATAGTCGCAGGGAACTGGCACTAACCGGCCGAAAACTTACACACACCCAACAACCAAACGGGTCACGTAAAAAGACGCACACACATTGTCTCGCAACCACACACCACAACACGCCACACCCCACCACCAAAACACCAGATTCACACCCAGAAACGGGTGAATAAAGTTACGGCGGTCCATAGCGGCAGGGAAACGCCCGGTCCCATCCCGAACCCGGAAGCTAAGCCTGCCAGCGCCGATGATACTACCCACCCGGGTGGAAAAGTAGGACACCGCCGAACACAATTTAAGACCTGAGCCCCCCAATACCCATTGGGGGGCTCAGGCATTTCCACAACAAAATCACCGGCGATATTCGGCGCC
>NZ_JBSFPX010000356.1:0-2194 GCF_053588415.1 Mycobacterium sp. NPDC003449 | reverse complement strand
ACGCGCCACCATACTAAAACCACCCCACTGCCGGCCGGAAGTGGGCAGTTTTATGTCTGCTCGCGGGGAAACTCTAAACCGTCACGGCGGCACGGTGTTTGGTGAAGTGCAGCGACTCCTCGTCAACCTTGCCGTACCGGATCAGCCGCAGGTCGAGCAGGTAGTTCTGCTTGAGCCGCCACGGCGCCTCCGACCCGGACTTGGGCAGGCTGTCCATGGCCCGCCGGAAGTAGCCGGGGGTGAAATCCATGAACGGCTGCTCGTCCACGGCCGCGCCGGGATGCTGCGGCTCGACCCTGTCGAAACCGTTGGCGTCCATATAGTTCAGCATCCGGCAGATGAACTCCGAGACCAGATCGGCCTTCAGCGTCCACGATGCGTTGGTGTAGCCGAAGGTGATGGCCATATTCGGCACACCCGACAGCATGAGGCCCTTGTAGGTCATCGACTTGGTCAGGTCGATGGCCTCGCCGTTGCGGGTGACACTCGCGCCGCCGAACAGCTGCATGTTCAAACCCGTTGCGGTGATGATGATATCGGCCGCCAACTCGTCACCGGAGTCGAGTTTGATGCCGGTCTCGGTGAACCGGTCGATGGTGTCGGTGACGACGTCGGCCTTACCCGCCCGGATGGTTTTGAAGAAATCACCGTTGGGCGCCAGGCACACTCGCTCGTCCCACGGCTTGTAGCGGGGGCTGAAGTGCTTGTCGTAGTCGAAGCCCTCGGGCAGCCGCCGCGTCGCCATGTCGCGCAGCAGCTTCTTGAAGACGCTCGGGAAGCGGCGCGCGACCTGGTACTGACCGGTGGCGTAGCCGATGGCCTTCCAGCGGTTGACGATGTGCGCCATACCCTTCGGCAGATACTTGTTGGCCTTCACCGCAATCGGATCCACCAGGGGCAGTGAGCCGATGTAGGTGGGCGAACGCTGCAGCATGGTGACGTGGCCCGCGCCCTGCTTGGCCAACGACGGGATCAGCGTGATGGCCGTCGCCCCCGAGCCGATCACCACGATCTTCTTGCCCGCGAAATCGAGATCCTCGGGCCAGTGCTGCGGATGGATGACCTGGCCGGTGAAATCGGCCGAGCCGGGGAACTCCGGCGAGTAACCCTGGTCGTAGTTGTAGTAGCCGCTGCACACCGAAAGGAACGAGCAGGTGATCTGCTTCTCCTCGCCGTTGTTGTCCACGGTCAGGGTCCAGCGGTTGTCGGCGTCGGACCAGTCGGCGGCCAGCACCCGGTGGTTGGTGCGGATGTGCTTGTCGATGCCGTTCTCGACGGCGGTCTCGTTGATGTAGTTCCAGATGGATGGGCCGTCGGCGATCGAATGGGCCGATTCCCACGGCTTGAACCGGAAACCGAGGGTGAACATGTCGGAGTCCGACCGGATGCCCGGGTATTTGAACAGGTCCCAGGTGCCGCCGATGTTCTCGCGGCGCTCCAGGATGGCGTAGCTCTTGGTCGGGCAGCGGCCCTGCAGGTGCCAGGCCGTGCTGATGCCGGAGATGCCGGCGCCGACGATCACGACGTCGAGGTGTTCGGTCATGGGACCGACGGTATCAACGTCGTGTTGAGTTGGTCAACACCATGTTGATGAAATCGACGCAGTGTTAGGATTCTGGTCATGACCGCCGCCCGCCAGGCCCGCGCACCCCGCGGCCGCCGCTCCGCCCGCCCGTCGGGCGACGATCGGGAGGCAGCGATCCTCGCGACGGCGGCGCAGCTGCTGCAGGAGCGGTCCTACTCCGACATTTCCGTCGACGACCTGGCCAGAGGCGCGGGCATCTCCCGGCCAACCTTCTACTTCTACTTCCCCTCCAAGGAAGCGGTGCTGCTGTCGCTGATCGATCCGCTGATCAAGCGGGCCGACACCGGGTTCGACAACGCGATGGAGAGCATGCCCGCCGACCCCCGCCGGGCCGTGCGCCACGGAATCGAGATCTTCTTCAGCGCCTTCGGTTCGCATCCCGCGACCGCACGCGCCGGCAAAGAGGCGATCGCCGGGAGCCCCGAATTCCGGGAGGTGTGGGCGGGCCTGATGCAGAAGTGGATCGACCAGACCGCAGCCCTGATCACGTCGGAACGCCAACGCGGCGCGGCTCCCGACACCATTCCCGCGATGGATCTGGCCACCTCGCTCAACCTGATGAACGAGCGGACCATGATGGCGGCCATCTCCGCCGAGCAACCGGCCGTC
>NZ_JBSFPX010000355.1:0-2234 GCF_053588415.1 Mycobacterium sp. NPDC003449 | reverse complement strand
CTCGGGGGGGGGCGCGCCGTTCCCGCGCCCCCCCCGCCGTGTCGGAACGGTCAACTGCAGGTCACCGTGATGGTGAACGGCTTGTTGACCATCCCGGCCATCGGGTTCTTCATATCGGCGCCGGACGCCTCACCGGTGATGGTGTAGGTGTCACCGTCCACCGTGACCTCGGCGGACCCGACCTTGGCTCCCATCGCCTCACTCACCGCCAATGCGCTGCCGTCGTAGACCAGGCCCAGCGATTCCACCTTCGGGGTGGCCTCATCGGTCATCACGACGCCCAGGCCCTGCTGGCCGCCGATCGCGGCGCTGGCCACGTTGATCTTGCCGGCCTGCTTGACACAGGTCACCGAGTTGAGGTCGAGGCCGGCCAGGTCGGCGCCGTCGACCTGGACCGCGGCGTTGGCCCCGGTGCTGACCTGCGTATCGGCCGCCGCCTCCGCCGATGCGGCCGGCTTCTCGGAAGCCTGATCGTCGGCCTTGTCCTGCGAGCAGCCGACCACCACCGCGCCGACGGCGAACAGTCCCACGGCGCCTGCGATCACCCGATTCCTGGCGTTAACGGTCATTGCCTCTTCTCCTTCGTCTCCGTCGCCCCGATGGCTCCGTCGTGCCCCAAGTCAAGGCCGGACGGATCGCTACCGATCCCAAGAAATGTCGGTTGCCGCAGGTAACGTGGGGTGCGTGACAGACGATCCGGCCCGGCCCAGCGAACCCGACGAGTCCGTGGTGGAGGGCGAGGTGGTCCCGGCCGCGCCGGCGCAGCCCGTTCCGGTGCCGCCCGCCGAAACCGGATACACCGCCGCCGGGGTGCCGACGTTCGATGCGGTGCGGGAGAAGATCGAGACCCGCTACGGCACCGCGATCGGGTCGGCCGAACTGGCCGCCGAGACCCCCGAGGGGCGTCAGGCCGAGGAGCAGTACGAGAAACGCCAGGAGGCGGCGGCCGCGCGCCTGGATCAGATCCGTGAGTCCATGCGTAAACCCGAGGACACCTGATCCGTGCGGTCGTTCACCCCGGCGCAGCGACGCGCCCGGCTGGCCCACCGGCATTTCCTGAGCCCCGGCCGGCCCGCCCATTCGGTCCTCGATGCCACCGCAAGCCTGGTCGGGCTGCACGCCACCGACCCGTCGACCCCGTACCTGTCGCTCTGGGCCCGGCTGCCGGAGTTCACCGTCGCCGACTTCGATTCCGTGCTCTACCAGCGCCGCACCGTGGTCAAACATCTGGCGATGCGCCGCACCCTGTGGATCGTGCGCGCCGAGGATCTGCCCGTTGTCCAGGCCGCGGCCAGCGACCGGGTGGCCGGCTCCGAATTCCGCAAACTGGTCGGCGACGTCCAGAAGGCCGGTGTCGCGGCGGACGGCGAAACCTGGGTCGCCGCGGCCTGCGCGGCGGTACTCGCCCATCTCGGCGAGCACGGACCGACCAACGCGCGGGATCTGCGCGCGGCGCTGCCCGAGCTGACCGGCAGCCACGACCCGGCCCCCGGGAAGCGGTGGGGCGGAGCAATCCCGTTGGGCCCAAGGGTTTTGACGCTACTCGGGGTCCGCGGCGAGATCATCCGCGGACCCAATGAGGGCTCGTGGACGGTGTCGCGGCCGCGCTGGTCGACCACGGTCGGATGGCTCGGCGACAAACTCGCCGAGGCGGACCCGGAGGCCGCCCGGGCCGAGCTCGTGCGCCGCTGGCTGGCCGCGTTCGGCCCGGCGAGCCTGACCGACATCAAATGGTGGTTCGGCAACACCCTGACCTGGGCGCGGCAGGGGTTGCGCGATGTCGGCGCCGTCGAGGTCGATCTATCGGGGACCCCTGGTTACGTCCTGCCCGAGGATGTCGACGACGACCCCGATCCGGAGCCCTGGTGTGCCCTGCTGCCCGGATTGGATGTCACCACGATGGGCTGGTTCGACCGGGACTGGTACCTGGGACCGCATCGCGGCCAGGTGTTCGACACCAACGGCAACGCGGGCCCGACCGTATGGTGGAACGGGCGGATCGTCGGCGCCTGGGGCCAGGACGGTGACGGGCGGGTCGGGTTTCGCCTACTCGAGGAGATCGGCCGCGACGGCGCGGGTGCGGTGCAGCGGCGCGCCGACGAACTCACCGAATGGCTGGGCGGCGTGCGGGTCAACCCGCGGTTCCCGTCGCCGTTGACCAAGGCCGGCGCCTTCGCCGAACAGACGTAAACCTGCCCCTTTTCGTCGGAAAACGGGCAGGTTTACGTCTGCTC
>NZ_JBSFPX010000354.1:0-2415 GCF_053588415.1 Mycobacterium sp. NPDC003449 | reverse complement strand
CGAACGGCTCGTCCATCAGCAGCACGCCCGGCTCGTGCAGCAGCGCGCGGCACAGTGAAACGCGTTGTTGCATACCGCCGGACAGCTCATGGGGCAGTGCGTTCTCGAAACCGGTCAGCCCGGTCATCTCGATCAGATGGTCGCACCGGCGGGCCGCGACCTGGCGTGGCATGCCGCGCATCTCGGCCTGCAGCAGGATGTTCTTGCGCACCGAGCGCCATTCCAGCAGGGCCGCGCGCTGAAACACATAGCCGATCTCGCGTTGCGGACCGCGCACCGGGTTCCCGCGCAGCCGCACGTCACCGGAGGTCGAGTCGGTCAGCCCGGCGACCACCTTGAGCAGGGTGGACTTCCCGCACCCTGACGGTCCGGCGATGGACACGAACTCGCCGTCGGCGACCCGCAGGTCGATGTCGTCGAGCGCGGTGACATTGGCTCGCTTGGAGGCGAAGGTGACGGTCAGGTTCGCGATGGAAATCGCTTCGGCGGCTTCGGTGGTCACCGTGGCTCCCGGGGCGGTGATGGTGGCGGTGGTCATTGGGCGGCCTTCGGGGTGAACGACGAATCCCAGTATTCCGCCGGGTCCTTGGCGGTCTTGAGCAATCCGGCATCGGTCAGCGTGGCGATCGTGGTGGACCAGTCCTCCTCGGCGTTGGCACCGGGCGGCTGGTTGGCGGTGGCCGGCGTGGTCAACAGCGGAATGGTCTGCTTCCACTGGTCCAGCAGCACCTGCCGCGGCGGCATCTGCGGATCCTTACCGGCCATTGCCGCCACCGCGGCGTCGGGGTCGGCGGCCGCGGCGGTGAACGCCTCGCTCGTCGCGTCGACCATCGACCGGACCAGGTCCGGCTTGTCGCTTATGGTCTCGGTGTTGGCGATCAGGCCGTTGCTGAAGAAGTTCAGGCCGGCGTCGGAGTACTTCAGGTACCGCACCTCGCGCCCGCTCTTGTCGGCGATGGTCGGTCCCTGGTCGTGGGCGAACCCGATCAGGCCGTCCACCCGGCCCGACATCATCGCCGACATCTTGCCCGCGGCGTCCAGGCTCTGCTGGGTGACCTGATCGGCGGGCACGCCGACCTTGTCGAGGTAGATCGGGAATGTCGTGGTCGGTGCGTCGCCGGCCGACACCGCGATGGTGCGCCCGGCCAGGTCCTTGGGGTCGTCGATTCCGGAGTCGGCGAAAACCTGGACCGCCGAGGGCGTGGTCTGCAGGAACACGCCCGTGCTCTTGACCTCGACCCCCTTGTCGATGTTGCTGAGCACCGCGGGGGTATCGGCCCAGCCGAAGTCGACCTGCTTGGACCCGACGGCCTGGGTGGTCTTGGTCGAGCCCTGGCCGGCGTCGATGGTCAGGTCGATACCGTGCTTGGCGAAGATGCCCTCCTGCACGCCGTAGTAGAACGGGGCGTGTTCGCCGTAGGGATACCAGTTCAGCATCAGGCTGGCCGGGGTGGCCGAACCGTCTGCGGCCGGGGCTTTTTCGGACTCTCCGCCGCCGCAGCCGGCCAGGGCGAACATCGCGGTGCAGGCCAGCGCGGCGGTCGCGCGGCGTCGGGACAGGATCATGGCTGTACTCCTAGGTATCGCTTGGGCGCCGGTCAGGCGGAGGTCGCGGACTTGGTGGCGCGGCGGGACGAGTGCCACGGGATCAGCAGCTTCTCGGCGATCTCGATGATCGCGAACAGGACGATGCCGAGCGCGGACATGATAATCAGCGCCGCGAACAGCATCGCGGTGTCGACGTTGCCGTTGGCCTGCAGGATCACATAGCCGAGACCTTCGTTGGCGCCGACGAATTCGCCGACCACCGCACCGGTCACCGCGAGGGTGGCCGCGACCTTGAGCCCGGACATCAGCTGCGGCAGGGAGGCCGGGAAGCGGATCTTGAGGAAGGTCTTGAAGCGGCTGGCTCCCATGGTCGAGGTCAGTTCGAGGATCTCGGGGTCCACGGAGCGCAGGCCGGCCAGCCCGGAGATGACGATGGGGAAGAAGGCCATCAGCACGGCGACCAGGATCTTGGGCGACGGGCCGAACCCCAGCCACACGATGAACAGGGGTGCGATGGCGATCTTGGGAATGACCTGGGCGAACAGGATGAGCGGGTAGACGGTCTTCTCCAGGCTGGCCGAGTAGACCATCACGACCGCCACGAATTCGCCGACGACCGCGGCGATCACGAATCCGAGCACCGTCTCCCATCCGGTCACCCAGGTGTTCTGGGCCAGGTACGCCGCGTTCTCCTGCGTGGTGCGCCAGGTGTCGGCGGGCGAGGGGAGGATGTAGGGGGCGACGAGTTCGGCCTCGGTGACCGCCCACCAGCCGGCGAGCAGCGCCGCGACGAGGGCGAGCGGACGCCACAGTGCCGACACGGACGCCGACGCGGTGCGCCGCACCGAGAGTCCGGGGCCGGGGCGC
>NZ_JBSFPX010000353.1:0-2416 GCF_053588415.1 Mycobacterium sp. NPDC003449 | reverse complement strand
GGTACCCGGGAATGCGCATTCCGGGGTACCGACGCGTCTGCTCGGCAGGGGGAGTTAGGGCTTGATCCGGATCTTGCCCGGCTTGTACAGCCCGCTGTGGGTCGCGGTGCCCAGCTCGATCGTCGCCGGGTCCGCATCGACAATGGTGTCGAACCTGCGCAGCGAGCCCCAGTCCCGGCCCCAGTCCTTGTTCAGGTAGGTGGCCATCACCCGCTGGTTCAGCAGCACATCGGTGATGCCGAGCAGGCCGCCGTTGAGGCCGTCCTCCCAGGTGTCGGTGTCCTTGAGCTTGGCCTCGTAGTCCGGTGTGATGCGGAACTTGGGAATCTCGGTGACGCCGTTGGCGTGCAGCATCGGCTGCTGGCACGGGAACGCCAGGCCCACCGCCCAGTCCATCAGCACCGGCTGCTGCGAGCCGATGTACTCCTGCACCGTCTTGACCTCGGGCACCCGCGGCGGGGTGACCGCGATCCAGTCGCCGGGGGTCAGTGACTTGTCCTCGGCGACGACCCTGACGTAGGTGGCGTCGGCCGGGATCTCGCTGCGGTCGAACCGCAGGTTGCGCCATGACGGGATGGGCCCGAGGTCGTAGGGCACCACCCGGCCCGCCGGCACCGGGGCGCCGTCGGGTCCTTGGTGGCCGTACTCCAACTCGACCGGCTGCGCCTCGGTGAGGCCGTTGAAAACGCTGTTGCCGGTGATGGTTCCGGCGGCGGTCACGACCACGAGGGGATGGGCCGGGTCGGCCGCGGGCAGCTGGTACCAGGCCGACGCGAGCGCGCTCTCCTGCTGGGCGGGGCCCTCGACATAGCTGCCGGCCAGCGGGACCCGCGCGGGATCGAGCCCGTAGGGCAGCGGCACCGTGGAACCGTTGATGCCGAGGGTCTCCAGCTTGGCCGGTGCGTCCCAGTCCGCGTCGATACCCGGCATCGGCACCGTCACCCGGATCGCCTCGGCGACAATGTGTTCGGGCACGCCGTTGGGGGTGAACCCGGCGGGCGCCGTCCCGCCGAGCGGGCCGAGCGGGCCGTAGTCGCCGGGCAGCGGTGCCAGGAAGCCGTCGTTGGTGTCGGGTTCGACGAGGACGTCGTCGGCCAGCGCGCAGCCGCCGGTGAACGCGTTCAGGTTGGCGGTCGCGTTGGAATAGGTGCCGCCCTGGCGGATGACCCCGTACAGCATCGAGGCGACGAACACCACGACCATGAACCCGGCCGCGAGCGGCACCGGCGCGGCGGTCAGCAGCCGGGCCAGCCGGTTCTCGGCCCCCGGCCGCAGGTGCAGCCAGAACGCCCACAGTGCGGTGACCGCGAACAGCGCGAAGAAGATGGCGCTCACCGTGATTCCGGCGATCGCGGGTTTGTCGTTGTTGAACGGCACACCGTAGCTGGAGACGTACCACCAGCCGTTGGTGGTGGCGAAACACAGTGCCAGCACGAAGAACACGGCCGCGGTGAACGTCATCCGGTTGCGCGCCGAGCGCAGCACCACTGCCGAGGCCAGTACGGTCGCCACCGCGGCCATCGCGGCACCGACCGCGGCGAACAGGCCGAAGTGGTGCACCCACTTGGTCGGGGTGAACATCAGGCAGAACATGGTCGCGAAGATGATGCCCATCAAGCGCCACACCGGTCCGCGGGCCACCCCGGAAATCCGTTTGCGCCGCAACATGATGAACATCGACGTGAACAGGCTCAGCGCGGTGATGATGAAGCCGAACCGCCGCGACAACGACCCGTCGACGGTCGGCAGGATCAGGTAGTAGTAGCGCAGGTTCTCGGTGTACCAGGCCTGGCTGGGCCCGATGGCGGTGCGGATCCTGGTGGCCTCCAACACGGTTGCGAATGTCTGGTCGGCGAACACCACGGTGAGGATCACCGTGCCCGCGGCCAGCAGCGGTAGTACGAGCGGCCACAGGCCGACCCGGCGCCGCCGGTGCACCAGGATGCGCAGCAGCGGGCGTCCGCCGGCCAGCAGCGCGGCCACCGCGATCAGGCCGGTCGGCTGGATGCCGAGGGTGAACGCCGCCGCGGTGATGGCCAGCGCGGCCGGGGTGAGCCGGCCCGATACGACGGCGCGCTCGATCAGCACATAGGTGATCAGGGCGCCGGTGGCGATCTGCCCCTCGGGGCGCAGGCCGTTGTTGAACGGCATCCAGGCCGCCATCAGCACCAGGCCCGCCGCCCACAGCGCGGGCTTGCTGGCGATCACGGCGGGCCCGAGCCGGGGCAGCACCTCGCGGGACAGCAGCAGCCAGCACACCAGCGCGCAGATCAGGTCGGGTAACCGCATCCAGATGCTGGCATCGCTGACGTGGGTCATCAGGGCCAGCAGGTTGTAGAACCAGCCGAACGGATCCTCGGGGCTGCCGAACCAGCGGAAGGCGGTCAAGGTTTACAGCGCGACCGAGGACCACGAC
>NZ_JBSFPX010000352.1:0-2462 GCF_053588415.1 Mycobacterium sp. NPDC003449 | reverse complement strand
CCGTCGGTGGTGATGGTGTTGGAGCGGATGCCGTTGGCTGCTGGTAGTGGCAAGGTTGATCGGGGTCGGTTGCCTGAGCCTGAGTTTGTGGCTGGTGAGTATGTGGCGCCGGGTAATGACACCGAGGCGGTGATTGCCGGGGTGTTCGCCGAGGTTCTTGGTCATGATCGGGTCGGGGTCACTGAGGATTTCTTCGATCTCGGCGGAGACTCGCTCCGCGCCATGCGTGCCACCGCAAAAATCAAGACATTGACCGGTAAGCCGGTCCCCGTGCACTGGCTTATCGCAGACCCTTGCGTTCGGGCACTGGCACAGCGCGTGGACACCGGGACCGATGATGATGAAGGCGCTGCGATGGAAACCGTTGTCGCGCTACGTGCGGAGGGCACCAAACCACCGGTGTTCGCGATCCATCCAGGCGGAGGGCTGGGGTGGTACTACCGTGGTCTCGTCCGCTACCTAGACGACGGCCGGCCACTCTACGCACTTCAGGATCCGCACGTCGTGAAGGGCGAACATAAAGCGGAATCCGTGCAGGAATACGCCGATCAATACATCGCGACGATACGCGAAATCCAACCCAGCGGCCCCTACAACCTGCTCGGGTGGTCGATAGGTGGAAACATCGCGCACGCAATGGCGGTGACGCTGCAGCAAAGCGGTGAGGAGGTAAGCAGCCTGGCGCTGCTCGACAGCTTCCCGTACGTCGACGACGACATGGTCGACGATGACCCGGGGCAGGAGCTTATCGCTGACGTCGCCGCCCGCTGGGGTGAATGGCTCGGCACCGACGCCACCCGCGTCAAGTCCTTCGACGAACTCCTCGAATTGATGTGGAACGCGGTCATCAGCACGACCGTTTCTACTCGGCGGCAATTCGACGCGATGCTCGACAGCTTCAAGCACTCCGCGGAGATCATGCGCGATTACGAGCCGGGTGAATTCGAAGGAGACGTTCTATTCTTTACGGCCGGCGCAGAGGACAGGGGGCAGGCATCCTGGTGGAAGCCCTATGTGTTCGGTGCGGTGAATAACGTCGCCGTCGATGCGTATCACCTGACCATGACGCACCCCGAGAATCTCGCGGTTATCGGGCCGATACTTCGAGACCATCTCGCCGATACGCGCGGGTCTTGACGGCTCGCGACCGGCTACGACCTGCCCCGGGTTGGCCGGGGGAGCTACGACAAGGCCCACCGGCGTGACGATGAACCCAGCGAATTCGCAAGTTGCGCAAGCGTGTACGCCGTGGGTTCGAATGTGAAGCTGGTGAAAAGGAGAGTCTCGTGGGCCACTACAGGAGCAATGTCCGTGACCAGGTGTTCAACCTGTTCGACGTGTTCGGCGTGGACAAGGCACTTGGTGCAGGCTCCTACAGCGACCTGGACGCCGATACGGTTCGCGAGATGCTCGGCGAGATGGCCCGGCTGGCCGAGGGGCCGATCGCCGATTCGTTCACCGAAGGTGACCGCAATCCGCCGGTGTTCGATCCCGAGACCCACTCGGTGAAGCTTCCGGAGGCGTTCAAGAAGTCGGTGCGTGCCGTGCTGGAGGCGGGATGGGACAGGGTCGGCATCGAAGAGGAACTCGGCGGGACTCCGATGCCCAAGGCGGTGATGTGGGCGTTGCATGAGCATCTGCTGGGCGCCAACCCGGCCGTCTGGATGTACGCAGACGGAGCCGGATTCGCCAACATTCTCTACCGTCTGGGTACTGAGGCGCAGAAGACGTGGGCGATGCTGGCCGCCGAGCGCGGCTGGGGTGCAACCATGGTGCTCACCGAACCCGATGCCGGTTCGGATGTCGGCGCGGGCCGCACCAAGGCGGTCCGACAGGACGACGGCTCCTGGCACATCGACGGCGTGAAGCGGTTCATCACCTCCGCAGATTCCGATGACCTGTTCGAAAACATCTTCCACCTGGTGCTGGCCCGCCCCGAGGGTGCGGGTCCTGGCACCAAGGGGCTGTCGTTGTTCTTCGTGCCCAAGTTCCACTTCGATCCCGAGACCGGCGAGCCCGGCGAGCGCAACGGCGCCTTCGTCACCAACGTCGAGCACAAGATGGGTTTGAAGGTCTCGACCACGTGTGAGCTGACCTTCGGTCAGCACGGTCTACCCGCGGTGGGCTGGCTGGTCGGCGAGGTGCACGATGGTATCGCGCAGATGTTCGATGTGATCGAGCAGGCTCGAATGCTGGTGGGCACCAAGGCCATTGCCACCCTGTCGACCGGCTACCTCAACGCGCTGGAGTACGCCAAGGAGCGCGTGCAGGGCGCCGACCTGACCCAGATGACCGACAAGACCGCCCCGCGGGTGTCGATCACGCACCATCCGGATGTGCGGCGCAGCCTGATCACCCAGAAGGCCTATGCCGAGGGGATGCGCGCGCTGTACCTGTACACCGCGACGTTCCAGGACGCCGCGGTCGCCGAATGATGATCAGGGCAGGGCTGGTTCCGATGC
>NZ_JBSFPX010000351.1:0-2634 GCF_053588415.1 Mycobacterium sp. NPDC003449 | reverse complement strand
TCGCATTCCGGTTGATGTACAACACTCTTCGCGAGACCTACGAACCGGCGTTGCCCGCGCTGGCCACCATGATGGCCGAGGAGGTCGGCCGCCCGCAGGCCTACCACCGCATCGCCGATGCCGTCACCGCGGGCGATCCCGACGCGGCCCGGCGGGCGGCGCAGGATCTGCTCGCACCCGCCACCACAGCGCTGCTGGCCGCGCTCGACGCATTCGAGGAAAACCGATGACACCCAAAGGTTTCACGCTGCGCGACGCCGTATCCGAGTTCGGCAGACACCCCTCGCCATGGATGATCGCCGCGACCCTGGCGGTCTCGGGGTGCGCCCGGATCGCGGTCGGCGACTGGCGGCCGAGCGATGCGCTGGTGCCCGTCGTGGCGCTGGCGGCGTTCCCGTTCTTCGAATGGGTCGTGCACGTATTCATCCTGCACTGGCGCCCACGGTCTTTCGGCCCGGTGACGATCGATTCCATCCTGGCCCGTGACCACCGCAGGCATCACGTCGACCCCCGCGACATCCCGCTGATCTTCATTCCGTGGCGCGCGCTGCTGTGGATCCTGCCCGGTGCGGCCGCGATCGCCCTGTTCGCGTTCCCCCGGCTCGGCCTCGGACTGACGTTCCTGTGCCTGGTCGCCGCCCTCGGGCTGGGCTACGAATGGTGTCACTACCTGATCCACAGCGACTACAAGCCCAGAACCGCCGTCTACCGGGCGATCTGGCGCAACCACCGCAGGCACCACTTCAAGAACGAGCACTACTGGTTCACGGTCACCAGCTCCGGCACCGCGGACCGGGCGCTGGGCACCTACCCCGACCCGGCCTCGGTGCCGACGTCACCGACGGCCAGAAACCTGCACGCCGCTATGCCTGCACGATGATCGGGTCGCCCACGCTGACCTGGTTGAAGTACCAGTCCGCGTTGTCCGGGCTGAGGTTGATGCACCCGTGGCTCACGTTCTCGTAACCCTGCGAGCCGACCGACCACGGCGCCCCGTGTACGTAGACGCCGCCCCACGTCACCCGGACGGCGTCGTAGACCGTGAGCTTGTAACCCTCGGGATCGCTCAGCGGGATGCCGATGGTCCGTGAATCCATCACCACGACAGGCTCTTTGCCGAGTGCACTGAACGTCCCGGTCGGGGTCGGGTGCTTCGGCTTGCCCATCGAGGCCGGCATCTCACGGGCCACTTCACCGTCGATGCTCACGGTGAAGGTATGCGCGCTGATATCGGCGACGCCGACCACCTCGGAGCCCGTTTCGAAACTGGTCTTGACGCCGCCCGCGGACAGCGCGATGTTCGAGTGGGCCGGCCAGAACTGATCGGGCTTGAACTGCATGACATCGTCGCTGAGCCAGGTGAACTGCCCGGTCGGGGTCTTGGGCGAGGAAATGTGCAGGCTGTCCTCGGCGGCGTGCCGGTCGGTCACCGGAGCGGTGAAGGTCACGGTCACCGGTGCCACCACACCCACAACGGCACCCGCCGCGGGCTCGATCTTGGCGACCGTGCCCGGCGTACTGACGGCGGCCGCTGCGACGTTAACCGAGGCACTGACGGCAAGAAGGGCGATACCGACCGCGGCAAACGCTCTGCGCGCCGCACCGCGAACGGTGCTCGGCGCAGGCGATGGGGAACTCAGCATTTCTCCAGTGTAGGTCGTCGCGGCAGCGGCACCTGCCAGGCGCAGCCAGGGAGCGACGGACAGGACAGCTGATTCACCGGATATTCGACCCATGGTCGATTCATCGATACGGCAAGCCAGAACGTTTCATCCGGCCTGGCCACCGGTCGCGCGGGCGCCGCGGGGACGTGCCATCAGCGCGTACCCGAGACCGATGAACACCAGCGCCAGCAGGCCGACGTTGGCCAGCACCCCCCGGTTGCCGACCGAACCGGGATCCAGGAAGTAGTAGGGCACCCGGCGCCCGGCTCCGCTGAGCACCAGCAACGCGAGTACGCCGTAGGCGGCCGGATAAATCAGCCAGCTCAGTGGTTGCCACCACCGGAGCCGCCCCTGACCATCGCCCACCAGCAACCACTCCACGACGGCCAGCAGCGGCACCAGCACGTGCAGGAGCAGATTCGCCGGGGTGTAGCCCATACTCACCCCGGTGAGAAACAGATTCCAGATCAGCCCGGCCACCACGACGTAGACCACGACGGCACCGCGCAGCCCGGCCCTGGCATCGGCGCGCGGCGAAACCAGGGTCCACGCATAGAACACCGCGGCCAGCAGATTGGCCTGATAGGTGAACGTGATCAGCCGCCACCAGACTCCCGACCGGGTGGTGAACTCGACGAGCACGATGGCGACGACGACCGCCGCGATGATGCCGACCCGCAGCCCCGACCGCACCGCAGCTGCACTCACCGGATCGACAATAGCCGGACCTAGGGAACCGGCGGCGGCGGTTGGCCGGGGTCGACCGGCGCGGGCGGGGGTGCCGGCTCCTGCGGCGCGGGCTCCGGGGGCGGCGGCGGAGGCTCGGGAGGCGGTGGCGGAGGCGGCGCGGGCTCTGGAGGTGGCGGCGGCGGCGCGGGCTCTGGAGGTGGCGGCGGCGGTGGCTCCTGCGGTGGTGGCGGTGGCGCCTCGGGTTGCGGCGGAGGCGGCGGTGGCGCCTCGGGTTGCGGCG
>NZ_JBSFPX010000350.1:0-2649 GCF_053588415.1 Mycobacterium sp. NPDC003449 | reverse complement strand
TCAAGTGCGACCCGGCCCGCGCCGGACCGGCGACCCGACCACATCCCGCCTCTGCGCCGCACCGTCTCGGCGCTGACATCGCGGATCTCGCCGATCTCGGCCGCCTCATGTGCGGCGCTGCCGATATCGGCGAGCAGGCACGCCAACGCCCAACGCAACGGCACCAGCCCGGACTTCTCGCTGGCAGGCAGCGCGGCGTCGGCGACCGCGCGGGCCGCGTCCAGCTGCCCATGAGAACACAGGGCCGCGGCATGCACCACATCCGATTTCACGGCATGGCGCGTCGAACCGTAACCGGCCGCGGCGGCCACCCCGCGCTCGGCGTGTCCGACTGCGGCCGCACCGTCGCCGCGGGCCATCGCCAGCTCGGCGCTGACCCAGGCCAGCCGGACGGTGCCGCGCGGCCCGCAGTCCAGGGCCCTGGCACGGTCCAGCAGTCGCGCCGACACCGCGAACCGGCCGACGCCGAGCGCGTCGGCGGCCAGGCCGACGAGGGCGTCGGCCGCGGCTTCGGCGTCGGTGCCCCGGTGCGCCCAGGCCAACCCGTCGGCGCCCCGGGCCCTGGTGTGCCCGCCCAGCTGGCGCAGGAACGACGCGCGCGTGCTGTGGGCGAGTGAGAGGATGCGGCCCGCGGACCGATCACGGACGATGACGGCGAGTTCGGTCAGGGCGCAGCCGTAGCGGCCCTGTCCCCCGGCGGCCACCGCCCGCAGCCACCGCTCCTCGGGGGTGCGCGCACCGGGCAACGGCCACCGGCCGGGGTCGTGGCCGAACGCGGCGGTAGCCAGCGCCTGGCCGGTCTGGGATGCAGTCATCGGAAGGCGAGGTTAGCAATGGGCACACAATGCGGTTCCCCGAGAACCGGATACCGCCGGACCCGGGTATTAGTTTTTGCGTTATCGGTATTAGTTAACAATTGATGGCTCGAATGTTAATGGGGTGTCAACCATCCACTGCCCTCGGGGAAAACCTGACACGCCGCCAACCTGCGCGAACAGCGGAAACGAGGTAGCCTTCGGGCAGCCCTTAACACGGCAACCGCGGTCCACGCATCACCTCGATGAACGTGATGTAAATTCTCGACCTGCGGTTATGTCATTGAGCACACGTTCAGGCTATTGACGAGAATTATTGAGCACCCCTAGTTTGTGTGCACGAGCGGTCATCGACGACACGTGCTCACATCGGTTCCGCCAACTCACGCTTGTCCTTTATCACGAAAAGGGCGCGCAGAGAGGGGTTTCCCAAAATGCCTCAGCCGCAGCAGTTACCCGGACCCAATGCGGATATCTGGGATTGGCAGATGGAGGGGCTTTGCCGTGGCGTCGATTCCGCGATGTTCTTTCATCCCGACGGGGAACGTGGGCGGGCCCGGGCCCAGCGTGAGATGCGCGCCAAGGAGATGTGCCGCAGCTGCCCGGTGATCACCCAGTGCCGGTCGCATGCGCTGGCCGTCGGAGAGCCCTACGGCATCTGGGGCGGCCTGAGCGAATCCGAACGCGAGCTACTCCTCAAACGCGGAATCCGGCGCACCGCCTGAGACCCCGGCAACTGTGAAAGGACCCCCGTTCCGATCTGGAACAGGGGTCTTTCGCGCGTTCCGGTCACCACCGGCCATCGCGGCGGCGGACGCGCGGCGCCGCGTAGACGGTGACATGATGCGAAGATGGACCGCCCCGACATCGCCCAGGCGCGACAGCTGATCGGTGAACTGCGCGCCCAGATCCGCGATATGACCCCGAGACTCGCCCGCGCAGAACAGGAAGGGGCCGGGCACACCACCAGGGCGCGCGCCATGCGGCGCGAGGCCGCCGAGCTGCGACGCGATGTCGGTCAGGCCCGCTTCCTCATCGACCGGCTGCATCGCCGGTTTCCGGATATCGAGAGCTCCGAGGCCGGCTGACCCTTCCCCGCGTCTTCCCCGCGAGCAGACGCTGCGGTACCCCGGAATGCGCGTTCTCGGGTACCGCCGTGTCTGCTCGGCGGCCAATCGGGTAAATCGCGCACCAGCCGCCCCACTCTCACGGCACCATCCGAACCATCGGGATCCGATGAGTCGACGAAGGAGAGTGGCATGGCAACAGAGGTGACGGTGACAGAGACCGGGGCCGGGACCTACACCCAGGAGGTCAGCGCCGGACGTCACCGACTGACCGCCGACGAACCACAACCCGTCGGCGACGACTCCGGCCCCAATCCCTACGATCTGGTGCTGGCCGGGCTCGGGGCGTGCACGTCCATGACCGTGCGAATGTACGCCAACCGCAAGGGATGGCCGCTCGAGCGGGTGCGAGTGACGCTGCGGCACTCGCGAATTCACGCGAAGGACTGCGCCGACTGCGAGACCACCAAGGGCATGCTCGATCAGATCGATCGCGACATCGAGCTGACCGGCGACCTCGACGACAGTCAGCGGCAGCGGCTGATGGACATCGCCGAGCGGTGCCCCGTGCACCAGACCCTGACCTCGGAGGTCCACATCACCACCACCGCCGTGCCGGTCTGACCGCGCCGGCTCACCGGGTGGCCGCCGACCGCCACTTCTCCCGCGCGAGCAGACACAAACCTGCGCCAGATCGCGGGCTGTTGCGAAATTGGTAGTTGATCGGCGGTGCTCGGTATGTCGTGGCCGGGGTTGGGTGTTGTGGC
>NZ_JBSFPX010000349.1:0-2732 GCF_053588415.1 Mycobacterium sp. NPDC003449 | reverse complement strand
ACCCCATCAGTCACATAAGCAACATGCCTGGCAAATCCCAGTGTCACACAACGACACGCCGATCACCCAGGAAATAAGTGCGGCTGTAGTACTAGAGTGTTCCCGACCGGGAGGTGCCATGGCGTTGATCGCGCTCGAGGAGCACTACGCCTGGGATCCCGCCAGTACGGGCAACGTCGTGGGCACCTGGTTGCGCTCGAACAATCCGACCGCGTATGCGGGGCTGTGCGACCGGTCGATGATGCGGCTTGAGCAGATCCTGTCGCTGTTCGACCCGGGCGTACAGGACGAGACCGACGTCGCGCGCGCCGTCGACCTTGCCCGCCGCGCGAACGACGACCTGGCCGATACGGTGCGCGGAAAACCGGACCGGTTCGGCGGATTCGCGACGCTCGCCACCAGGACCCGCGGGCCGCGGCCACCGAACTGGGGCGTGCGGTCGCGACGCGTCGAAAGGTCAGTTCCGAGAACGCCGTCGCGCTTTTCGGTGGGCGCCTGCCCGCCCACCTGAGCGCTTGACTCAGAGCTCGAAGACCTGGCCGTCCCTGGCGACCGTGACCTTGCCCCGGTAGCTCTTGCCGATGGCATCCAACCACTGGGAATCGGGCAGGTCGGTGGGCGAGTAGTGGCTCAGGACAACATGTTCGGCGGTGGCGGGGAGTGCGCCAGGATCAACCCCGCGGTGATCTACGCATCCGCCTACGGGTACGGCTCGGACGGGCCCTATCGGCGCAACCCGGGCCAGGACGTGCTGGTTCAGGCGATTTCCGGGTTCGGTGCGATGAACGCGGCCGCCGACGGCAGACCCACCCCGGTCGGCATGTCGATCACCGACCTGCTCGGCGGCATGAACGGGGCGATCGCGGTGCTCGCGGCGCTGCGGCACCGCGAGCGCACCGGTGAGGGACAGCGGGTCGAGGTGAATTTGCTGTCCAGCGCGATCGCCGCGCAGTCCGAGCAGGCGGTGCATTTCCTCAATACCGATGTGGGGGAGCCGGACCGGGGCACGATCATGCATGCGCACCCGTATATCCCCGCGCCGTACGGGTTCTACGCCACCAAGGACGGGTATCTCGCGCTGTCCAGTGGACGCCAGATCCCGGAGCTGGCCCGCATTCTGGACCTGCCCGCGCTGACCACCGACCCGCGGTTCGCCACCCCGCGATCCCGCAACGAGCATCGCGAGGCGTTCGAGGCCCTGCTCGAAGAGGGGTTGCGGCACAGGACGACAGCGGAATGGCTGGAGCTCATGGAGCCGGAAGGGATGTTCGCCGCGCCGGTGAAGTCCTTCGGCGAGGCGTTCACCGATGAACAGGTCGCCCAACAGGGAATGGTGGCCACGATCGACTCCCCGGTGGGTGAGCTGAAACTCCCTGCGCCGCCGTACACCTTGTCCAGGACACCGGCGACGGTGCGCACCGCACCGCCACGCCACGGCGAGCACACCGATGAGGTGCTGCGGGACGCCGGCTTCGGGCCGGATGAGATCGCCCGGCTGCGCGATCGGGAGGCGATCTGATGGCGGGGCCGCTGACCGGGATCCGGGTGCTGGATTTCACCGAACGGATGCAGGGACCCTATGCCACCCAGATGCTGGCGGACATGGGTGCCGATGTGGTGAAGGTCGAACGGCGGGTGGCGATCACCGCGGACGGCCGCAGCGACGATCGCTACGGCAGCAACGGTCGCTACGGCAGTGAACCCGACGACTCGACGATCTACGCCGCGGGTTTCCTGGCCAACAACCGCAACAAACGCAGCATCACGGTCGATTTGAAATCGGCCGGCGGGCGGGAAACGGTCGAACGCCTGGTGCCGCAGTTCGATGTGCTGTACGAGAATTTCCGGCCGGGGGTGATGGACCGGCTCGGCCTCGGCTACCAGCGCTGCGCCGAGCTCAACCCGAAGATCATCTACGTGTCGGCGACCGGATACGGTGCCCACGGCGCACATGTCGCCAAGCCCGGACAAGATGTGCTGATCGAGGCGCGGACCGGGTGGGGTGAACTCAACAGCGTGGACGGACGGCCGGTCCCGGTGGCCAGCGCCATCGCCGACACCCTCGGGGCCATGAACGGGGCGTTCGGGACGGTGTGCGCGATCGTGCACGCGGTGCGCACCGGCGAGGGGCAGCGGGTGCGCACCAGCCTGTTCGAGAGCGCCATCGCGGGCATGGCGGAGTGGGGATTTCATTTCCTCAACGCGCCGCAGGGCGCCCCACGGCGGCCACGGCCGGGGCATGCCAGCCCATACACCCCGCCACCGTACGGTTTCTACGCCACCAAGGACGGGCACATCGCACTGTCGAGCGGCAAGCAGATCTCGGCCCTGTCACGCATTCTCGGCATCGAGGACCTCGGTGCGGCCGACCGGTTCGGCTCGTACTGGGAGCGTTTCGACAACCGCGACGAGTTCGCCGCGATCATCGAGCAGGCGCTGGCCGCCAAAACGACCGCCGAATGGGTGGAGTTGATGGAGGCCGAAGACCTGTTCGTGGCGCCGGTCAACACCATGGAAGAGGCTTTTGCCGATCCGGCGGTCGCCGACAACGAGATGGTCGTCGAACTCGACACACCGGCGGGCCCGATGAAGTTCCTCGGTGTGCCGTACAAACTGGATGCCACCCCGGCCGGGGGGGGGGGGCCGCCCCCCCCGCCCCCGCCCGACCACAACCCCCAGCAGTCCAACGGCAAGCTGACCACGAACCAAAAAAAAACAAAACAAAAAAAAAC
>NZ_JBSFPX010000348.1:0-2911 GCF_053588415.1 Mycobacterium sp. NPDC003449 | reverse complement strand
GGCGAACACCAGACCCGCGGCCGTCACCACCTTTCCGCTGCCGCCCATCGCCCGGATGATGCCGGTGTTGATGCCCGCGCCGATCTCCTCCCTCATCCGCGACACCAGCAGCAGGTTGTAGTCCGACCCCACCGCCAACAAGATGATCACCGACATCGCGAGCACCAGCCAGTGCAGGTGGATGCCGAGAATGTGCTGCCAGATCAACACCGAAAGCCCGAAGGCCGCGCCCAACGACAGCGCCACCGTACCCACGATGACCAGGGCGGCGATCAGGCTGCGCGTCATCAGCAACATGATGACGAAGATCAGGCAGAGCGCGGCCACACCCGCGATGAGCAGGTCGTATGCGGAGCCGTCGCGCATGTCCTTGAACGTCGCGGAGGTCCCGGCCAGATAGATCCTGGCGTTCTCCAGCGGGGTCACCTTGAGCGCCTCCTGCGCGGCGCTGACGATCGCATCGGCCCGGGCGATGCCTTCGGGCGTCGCGGGATCGCCCCGGTGCGAAATGATGAAACGGACCGACCTCCCGTCCGGCGAGAAGAACAGGGCCATCGCGCGTTTGAAGTCCGCGTTCTCCAGGACCTCGGGCGGCAGGTAGAAGGAGTCGTCGTTTCGGGCCTCGTCGAAGGCCCGGCCCATGGCCGTCGCGTTCGCACTCATCTCGTCCATCAGCGCGAACGCGCCCATCATGGTGCTGTGCATGGTCAGGGTCATGGTCCGCATCGCCTGCATCGATGCGATCATCGGCGGGAACTGCTGGATCAATTGCGGCATGAGCTCATCCAGCCGATCGGCCTGGCCGACGAGATCGTGCAGGTTGTCGACTACCGTGGCGACCGAGTCCAGGGAATCGAACAGGGATCTCATCGACCAGCACAACGGGATGTCGAAACAGTGCGGCTCCCAGTAGAAGTAGTTGCGGATGGGGCGCCAGAAATCGTCGAAGTCCGCGATATGGTCCCGCAACACCTTGACGTCCACTTCGAGCTCATGCATGGTCTGCGTCATATCGTGGGTGGTATCCGCCATTCTCTGCGTCACGTCGTACATCTGATTCATCAGATTCATCAGTTCCGCGATATCGTCGGCCTGCTTGAGCAGGTCACCCATGCGATCTCGCTGGAACGGCAACAGTTGTTGCTGGCTGGCGTTCTGCAGGCTCAGCAGAAACGGTATCGAGGTCCGGCTGATCGGATTGCCCTCGGGCCGGGTGATCCCCTGCACCCGGGAGATGCCGGGAACAGCGAAGATCGCCTTGGCCAACTTGTTCAAGATCAACAGATCCGCCGGATTGCGCATATCCCGGTCCGCCTCCACCAGAAGGATGTCCGGTGTCATGCGTGACTGTGGGAAGTGTCGCTCGGCGGCCGCGTACCCGAGATTCGCGGGAATGTCCGAGGGCACGTACAGCCGGTCGTTGTAGCTCGTCTCATACGCGGGCAGGGCGAGCAGCCCGATCAGTGCGATCACGCACGCCGTCACGAGAATGGGTGCGGGCCAACGCACGATCGCCGTGCCCAGCCGCCGCCATCGACGGACGATGATCCTGCGTCTGGGTTCGAACAACCCGAACCGCCCGCCCACCACGATCACCGCCGGAATCAGGGTGAGCGCCACCGCGACCGCGGCCACCATGGCCACCGCGGTCGGGACACCCATGGTGTGGAAGTAGGGCAGCCGGGCGAAACTCAGGCAGAAGATCGCCCCCGCAATGGTCAAACCCGAACCGAGGACCACCTTGGCGACACTGCGATAGGTGGTGTAGAAGGCGGCATTTCGATCCTCGCCGGCCTGCCGGGCCTCCTGGTAACGCCCGAGGAAGAATATCCCGTAATCAGTTCCCACCGCGATCCCGAGCGAGACCAGCAGATTGACGGCGAACGTCGACAGTCCGATGATCTGGTGCTCGCCGAGCAGGGCCACCACACCCCTGGCCACCTGCACCTGTATCCCCACCATGGTCAGCAGGAGGACCGCGGTGACGATCGATCGGTAGACGAAGAGCAGCATCGTCAAGATCACCGCGAGCGTGACCACGGTGATCTTGACGATCGACTTGTCACCCGCGTGGTTCATATCCGACACCAACGGGGCGGGGCCGGTGACATAGGCCTCGACGCCCGGCGGGGGCGGCGTCCGCCGCACGATTTCCCGCACCGCCGCCACGGATTCGTTGGCCAGCGATTCGCCTTGATTGCCGGCCAGATTCAGTTGGACATAGACCGACTTGGCATCGGTGCTCTCGGCGCCGGTGGCGGTCAGGGGATCTCCCCAGTAATCCTGCACGTGCTGCACATGCCGGGTATCGGCCTTCAGTTGCCGCATCAGCTCGTCGTAGTAGCGGTGCGCCTCGGCGCCGAGGGGTTCCCGCCCCTCCAGGACGACCATCGCCACACTGTCGGAATCGGATTCGCCGAAGCTGGTGCCCATGCGCTGCATCGCCTGAAACGACGGGGCGTCCCTGGGAACCAGCGACACCGAGTACTGCCGCCCGACGGTTTCGAGGGAGGGAACGGCGAACGTCAGGGCGGCCACGATCACCAACCAGCCGACGATGATCGGAACCGCGAGCCGGTGAATCACCCGCGCGGTCATCAAGATCCGCGGTCTTCGGGCAACACCAGCAGGGAACGCACCAACGGCCGTGGCCCGGTGGTCCGCGGCAGTGCGCCGGCCGGACGGGAGCGCACCCGCAGCGGCCACCAGAACCAGCGGCCCAGCAGTGCGGCGATGGACGGTGTCATGAACGCCCGCACCACCAGGGTGTCGAAGAGCAGGCCGATACCGATGGTCGATCCCACCTGCCCGATGGTCCGGACATCGCTGGCCAGCATCGCCAGCATCGTGGAGGCGAACACCAGACCCGCGGCCGTCACCACCTTTCCGCTGCCGCCCATCGCCCGGATGA
>NZ_JBSFPX010000347.1:0-2939 GCF_053588415.1 Mycobacterium sp. NPDC003449 | reverse complement strand
CCCAGCTGCGCACCGCTGGCCGGTGGCGGCCGATCTCGGTGTCCTCGACATCCTGGAGGACCTGGCCGCGCAGGCCGCGCACCGGGATTCGTCGGGTCTATCACCGGCCCCGGAAATCCGCAGGCTGGCGCGGGCAGGCATCCCCGGGCTGCGGCTGCCCGACGGCGGCGTCCCGCTGACGCGGCTGTTCGCATTCGTCGCCGAGCTCGCCGAGGCCGACCCCAGCGTCGCGCACGCCCTGCGCAACCACTTCGCCTTCGTCGAATTGGCCCGGCAGAGCCCGCCGGACAGCATCCGCCGCGGCTACCTCGCCAGGGTGGCCACCGGCGAGCTGATCGGCGGCTCGTTCAGTGAGCTGCGCGCCAGCAAGGCCGGCACCACCGATTTCAGCACGACGCTGTCACCGGACCAGGACGGGTACCGGCTCAACGGCCACAAGTTCTACAGCACCGGGAACCTCTACTGCGACGTGCTGTTCGTCAAGGCGGTCGACGCCGACGGTGCTCCGGTGACCGCGGCCGTGCCGACCACCCGCGCGGGTGTCGACCTCACCGACGATTGGGACGGTATCGGTCAGCGACACACCGCGAGCGGGTCGACGCACTTCCGCGATGTCGTGGTGCGGCCGGAGGAGGTGATCCCGAACTCCGAATTCGCCCCCGAAAGCGGTTCGTATTCAGCGACTTTCCCGCAGCTGTACCTGACCACGGTGGTCGCGGGCATCCTGCGGGCGATCACCGCCGACGCGGTCACCCTGGTGCGCGGGCGACGCCGCAACTACTACCACGGCAGCGCCGACGAGCCGCGCCACGAACCCGCCGTGCAGTCGGTCGTCGGCCAGATCTCGGTCAACAGCCATGCCGCGGACGCGATCGTCGCCTCGGCCGCCCGATCGCTCGAACAGGCATGGGCGACCGAGGGACCCGAGCGGGAGGACGCCCGGCTGCAGGCGTCGCTGGACGCGGCCCGCGCCAAGATCAGCGTCGACGAACTCGCGGCCCGCACCGGTTGGCTGGTGTTCGAGACCGGCGGTGCCACCTCGGTGCGGTCCGGGCTGAACCTGGACCGGCACTGGCGCAACGCCAGGACGCTGGCCTCACACAATCCCGACAGCTACAAGCTGCGCTATCTCGGTGACTATCTGCTCAACGGTGCGACGCCGCCCACGGGCAGCTTCTTCTGACCGCAGGCCGGCGAAATAGTTCACTCTGTTCTGAATACAGATCTAGATGTACTGTTATCCCCCATGGAGACGGTCACCAACAGCGCGGCGCTGTCGCGGTTCGGCTGCGCACTCTCGGATCCGACCCGGGCCCGGATCCTGCTCATGCTGCGCGACGGCCCGCACTACCCGTCCGACCTCGCCGACGCGATCGGGGTGTCCCGGCAGATCCTGTCGAATCATCTGGCCTGCCTGCGCGGTTGCGGCCTGGTCGTGGCCGAGCCGGAGGGGCGTCGCAGCCGGTACGAACTCACCGACGCGCGCATCGCGCACGCGCTCGACGATCTGATCGGCCTGGTGCTGACCGTCGACCCGGCCTGCTGCCCGGCCGCCGAGACCGGCGACTGCTGCTGATGCCCGCGATCACGCGACCGGCGGGCCTGGCCCGCAGAATCCGATGGCTGGTGGCCGCGACGATCGCCTACAACGTCATCGAGGCGGTGATCGCACTGACCGAGGGCACCCGGGTGTCGTCGTCGGCGCTGATCGGATTCGGCCTGGATTCGGCGGTCGAGGTGTCCTCCGCGGCGATCGTGGCCTGGCAGTTCGCCGCACGCGATCCCGAGTCCCGGGAGCCGGTTGCGCTGCGGCTCATCGCGTTCTCGTTCTTCGCCCTGGCCGTCTATGTGACGGTCGATGCGACGCTGTCGCTGGCCGGTGTCGGCGAGGCCCGGCATTCGCCGGTGGGGATCGCCCTGGCGGTCGCGAGCCTGCTGATCATGCCGGTGCTGTCGGTGACACAGCGCAGGGCGGCCCGTGAGCTCGGGTCCCGGTCGGCGTTCGCCGACTCCAAACAGACCCTGCTGTGCACCTACCTGTCCGCGGCGCTGCTGATCGGCCTGGTGCTCAACGCGCTGTTCGGGTGGTCGTGGGCCGATGGCATTGCGGCCCTGGTGATCGCGGCGCTCGCGGTGCGCGAAGGTGTCAACGCGTGGCGCGGTGACCCGTGTTGCTGAGGCCCGTCAGCTTTCCGGGATCTCCCGCTCGATCTCGTCGAGCCAGATCCGCGCCGACATGTCCGACGGTGCCCGCCAGTCGCCGCGGGGCGAAAGCGAACCACCGGCCGACACCTTGGGGCCGTTGGGCAGTGCCGAACGTTTGAACTGGGAGAACGAGTAGAAGCGCTGCGCGAACACCTGCAGCCAGTGCCGGATCTCCTTGAGCGAGTAGGCCGGTCGTTTGTGCTCGGGGAATCCGCTCGGCCAGTCACCGTGCGCGGCGTCGTGCCACGCATGCCAGGCCAGGAACGCCACCTTGGACGGCCGGAACCCGTAGCGCAACACCTGGAACAGCGAGAAGTCCTGCAGCGCATAGGGCCCGACCTTGGCCTCGCTGCTCTGGACCTGGTCCCCCGCGCCGGCCGGCACCAGTTCCGGGGTGATCTCGGTGTCCAGCACCGACCGCAGCACCAGGTTGACGTCGGAATCCTCCGGACCGAACTGGCCCGACGAGATGACCCACCGGATCAGGTGCTGGATCAGGGTTTTCGGCACCCCGCCGTTGACGTTGTAATGCGACATCTGGTCGCCGACACCGTAGGTCGACCAGCCCAGCGCCAGTTCGGACAGGTCCCCGGTGCCGAGCACGATGCCGCCGCGCTGATTGGCCAGCCGGAACAGATAGTCGGTACGCAGCCCGGCCTGCACGTTCTCGAAGGTGACGTCATAGACCTGCTCGCCCTTCGAATACGGGTGACCCATCTCGGTGAGCATCAGCT
>NZ_JBSFPX010000346.1:0-2976 GCF_053588415.1 Mycobacterium sp. NPDC003449 | reverse complement strand
CGTTGCCGCGGTCGCGGCCGATCCCAGCACGGAATACGACGGTGCGGTCCTGGAAGTCACCGGACCGGAACTGCTGACCCTTGAGCAGGCGGTGGCAAAGATCGCCGCGGCGACCGGTCGGCCCTACCGCTACTACCCGGAGACGCTCGAGGAGGCGTTCAGCCGCCGCTGGAAGCTCGGCATCAGCGGGAACCAGATCGAAGCCTGGATCTCCTGGTATCAGGCCATCGCCCGGGGCGACGTCTCAGCGCTGACCGATGTGGTCAAGTCGGTGACTGGCAATCCCCCCACCCCGATCGAACGTGCCGACTGGTGGCCCGAACCGAATACGTCCTACTGACCCGACGGGCTATTGGACGCGCTTCCATTCCAGCATCGTGAACTCTGGTGTGATGGCGGTGAATACACCCTCGACGCGATCACCGATCGCGATCTCCGTGTCGCCGCCGGGGCGAATACGGCCCGGGAGCACCGGTCCGGCGTCAAGTTGAACGAGGACCACCGTGTACGGCACGGCATCGGCCAGAGCGGGATGAAGCGACTTGTGATAGGTGGTGTGGCTCCACACCGTTCCCACGGCATCGACGGGCCGCCAGGTGCCTGTCTGTCCCCAGCACTCGGGGCACCTTTCACTGGCCGGGAACCTGATGTAAGCGCACTTCTCGCAGTGCTGGAGCTCCAGCCGATTCTGCTTGAGCGCATCCCAAAATGGTTGTTCCAGAGCATCGTTGACTGCCACGATGATGTGGGTCTTCATGATGTCACCGCCAGTAGGGTCGCTGCGGCCTTGAGAAAATCGTGCGACGAACAGTCGAGTACGTAGGTGGGATCGGGTATCTGGCGGTCGCCGCACTCACCGCGGAGTTGACGCACCGCCTCGCACAGATGCAGCCAGCCCCACATGTAGCTCTCCGAGAGCTGGCCGCCGTTGGTGTTAACCGGCAACCGGCCTCCGGGCCGGGTGTTGCCCGCCTGCAGGAATGGGCCGGCCTCACCCGGATCGCAGAATCCGTAAGCTTCCAGCATCTGCAGCACCCAGACGGAGGTGGCGTCCTGAACGTAGAGCGCATCGATGTCCCGTGGACCGATGCCGGTGTTGTTCCAGAGGTCGCGGGCTGTGTCAGACAGCCAGGGTCGCATCAGGTTATCCGGGTTCTGGTACCCGCGCAGCGCTGTTCGTTCCGCCATCCCTGCGACATGGACGGGTCGTTTCGGACAGTCAACTGCCCGGTCCGCCCTGGTGAGAACCAGCGCCGCTCCGCCGTCGGACACCATGGTGAGGTCTGGGCGGCGCAGCGGCTCGGCGATGTATGGGGCTGCCAGATAGTCGTCGATCGTCAGCGGGGTGCGGAACACGCTCAGCGGGTTGAGTTGTGCCCATTCGCGTTGCGCCACCGATACCCAACCCAGTTGTTCTTCGGTGGTTCCGTAGAGATGCTGATGGCGGCGGAACGCCAGAGCTGCCGGTCCGGCCACGTGGACCAGGCCCGCGGCCGCGGAGAACTCCGCACCGCCTCCGACGGTGTTGCCGAAGTTGACCCGTTGTGAACGTTGATTGGTGCCATAGGCCAAGACGACGGTGTTGGCGAGACCGGCAGCGATGGCCATTACACCAAGGTGCAACGAGAAGTTACCGGTTCCGTAGTCGAGGGTGGCACTGTAGGCGGGGTTCATCCCGAGCAGCTGCCCCACCTGTTCGTCGATGCAGGACCGCCCGGTCAGGTTGCGACAGGTGATCAACCCGTCGACATCGTCTTTGGTGAGTCCGGCATCGTCCAAGGCAATCTTAATCGCTTCAGCGGCAATGTCATTCGCACCGCGACCCGGAAGCTCGCCTTGTCGCGTCGATCCGACTCCGACGATTGTCGTGGTCATCGCGACAGTCATTGGTTTGCTCCCCTGACCGTAGATCTTCGGTTAGATGTCGACATGGCGCCGCGCCGGGCGAAATAGCTTGCGGTGTCGGTCCAGCCTAAGAGGGCACCACCGTCGACGTCGACGGCTTGCCCGTGGATCATCGCCGCGGCATCGGATGCGAGGTAGAGCACGACATCGGCTTGATCGTCCGGCCCGGAGATCCGACCCGCCGGGATCTGTCTGCGCCTGTGCGCCAGAGTCTCACGATCGGAGACTTTTTCCAGCATTGGAGTGATCACCGGACCCGGACACACCGCATTGACGTTGATGCCGTCGGGCGCGGCCTCGTAGGCGAGGTGGCGGGTGAAGGCCACCAGCCCGGCCTTGCTCGCTGTGTAGCTCGCGCCGGAGTTGAAGCTGATCCGTTTCGCCGCGACGGAAGCGATGTTCACGACCTTGCCGTAATGCTGTTTGCGCATATGCGGCAGAACGGCTTTGGAGCACAGGAACGGCCCGGTCAAGTTCACGTCGACAACCCGCCGCCACGCCTCCTCATCGGTGTGCTCGATGGTCTCGGTCGTGGTGGTAGCCGCGTTGTTGACCAGAATGTCGACGCGGCCCAGTAGAGATCTGGCGAAATCGATGAGCGAGTGAACGTCTCGACTATCCGACACGTCCGCGGCGCGTCCCCGAACCTCTCCCCCGACGGCGGCAAGCTGGGCCGCGGCCCGCTCGGCGGCCTCTCCGTCGAGGTCGGCGACGACGACGGTGGCGCCGTGCCGCGCAAATGCCCCGGCGATGGCATGACCGATTCCGCGGGCGGCGCCGGTGACGATGGCGGTCCGGCCGTCAAACAGTCCGGCGCCCGATGAATTCACCGGATTCATCGAGCCGGGGCCGCGAACTCGTCGTCGAGGTCACGCAGGTCAATGCCCTTGGTTTCGCGGATCACGAACGAGCCGATGATCACCAGCACACCGAGCAACATGATCCACGCGTTGAACATCCAGCCCATGTCCAACGAGTTCAGCCAGGTATTGAGATACGGTGCGGTGCCGCCGAATATCGCGACCGACAGCGAGACCACGAATCCTACGGTGGTGGCGCGCACCGCGGTCG
>NZ_JBSFPX010000345.1:0-2978 GCF_053588415.1 Mycobacterium sp. NPDC003449 | reverse complement strand
CACGTCCGCAACGCCTTCACCAAACTCGGCATCACCTCCCGAACCCAACTCAAACAACTCACCCACCCCCCGGAGTGACCGACAGCAAATCGCTGGCAGGGGCGCGCCTACAATGCATGTGCACCCCGTAAAAACGGTAGACAGGACACCCGGTGCGGCCTTCAACCGGACTCTTCGATGTCGGCGGCCAAGGTCTGGTCACGCCGCCGATTCGGGGACGGGCGGACGAGCTGAGGCTGATCGGCGCACTGGTTGCCGCGGTAACCCGGGGGCACGGCGGCGTGCTGGTCATCGAGGGCCCGCCGGGCATCGGGAAGAGTCGGTTGCTGACCGAGGTGTTGGCGCTGGCAGGCAAGTGCGGGGTGCGCACCCTGTTCGGGGAGGCGTTCGAGTACCAGCAGACGGTGCCGTTCTTCTCGCTGTTCATGGCCACGCTGCGGGCCGATCCGCCGGTCGGTGATGTCGAAGTGTTGCGCGAATTGGGTGGCTCAGCCGACCTGCGCTACTGGGTGGTCCACGACCTGCACAACGCGATCTGCGCGGCGGCCGCGCAAACTCCGTTGGCCATCGTGTTGGAGGACATTCACTGGGCCGACAACGGAACGCTGTTGGCGTTGCGCTCGCTGGCCACCGCGTCGGATGTCGCGGTGTTGTGGGTCTTGACCACCCGTGCCGGAACCGGCGGGCAAGCGGTGCAGGAAACCTTGTCGGTGCTGCACCGCAGGAACGCCACATTCGTGCGGTTGGGGGCGATGACGCCGGACGCGGTCGCCGATATGGTCGGTGACGCCGTCCGGGCGAAAGCCGATGTGTCGCTGCTGAATCTGGCCGCCAAGGCGCACGGAAATCCGTTTCTGGTCACCGAACTGGTCGGGGGCCTGAGCGAGGAAGATCGGCTGACCGTCGACGGTGGACGCGTGGTGGCCACCGGAGACGGGCTGCCGCGGCGTCTGGGTGTCGGTATGCAACAGCGGCTGGACCTGCTCTCCGGCGAGGCGTCCGAGGTGGTGCGGGTGGCCGCGGTGCTGCCCGATCGATTTTCCGCCGGGCTGCTGGCGGCGATGCTGGACCGGCCGCCGACGTCGTTGCTGTCGGCGCTTGAGGAGGCCGTGCGCGCGGACCTCTTCGTCGAGGACGGTGCGCAGTTGAGGTTTCGGCACGATTTGCTGCGCGAGGCCACCCGGCAGTCGCTGCCGCAGTCGTTGCGTCGGGCGATGGAGCGGCAGTCGGCGTCGGTCATGCTGGGGATGGGCGCGGCCCCGGCCGAGGTGGCTACCCAGCTGGCGCGCAGCGCCGAACCCGGAGACATGGAGGCAGTCGATGCGTTGCGCCAGGCCGCCCAATCGGTAGGCCACAACGATGCCAACGCCGCCGCGGATCTCAGCAAGCGCGCACTCGAACTACTGCCCACCAATCATGCTGACCGCGGGTCACTGGTCGCCGAGACCGTGGAGTGGCTCAACCGGGCCGGCCGCTACGGCGAGGCGGAAGGATTGGCCGTCGTCGCGCTCGCGGGGGCGGCCTCACCCGAAGTCGAGGCCGAGATCCGGCTGCGGCTCCTGACCCAAACCAAGCACAGCTCCCCGCAGCGGATCGAGGAGAACCGCCGAGCGCTGCAGTTGAGTGGCATCAGTGAGGTCACCCGGGCCCGGCATCTGGCGTGGCTGGCCTACAACCTTGTGTTGCAGGACAAAAGCGGGCAATGGCGCACCGCGGCCGACGAAGCCGCCGCCGCCGCGGCGGCCACCGGTGATCTCGAGGCCACGATCATGGCCGAGGTCACCCACGCTCTGATCGATTCCGGTGAGGGCTACGCGGCCCGTGCACTGGGCCGCCTCGAACGGCTTCGGCCACTCGCCTACACGAATGAAACCGCGTTGGCACATGCCTATGCCCGGATGTTCCACGCGAACCTGCTGGCAGTGGTCGGCCGATTGGACGACGCGACCGTCAAGGTCGCCGAAGGCACGGCACAGGCCGGCCGGGAAGGCAACTCGTTGGCCCTCACCACCTGGGCCGTCTTCGGTGGCTGGGTCCACCTCGCTGCGGGCCGGCTGGCCGCCGCCCGCGACGCGGCCGATTCTCTGCCGCCCCCACAGCCGACGGGCGCGACCGAGCAGGACGTACACCGAATGCTGATCCTCGCCGAGGTGGCGGCGCATACCGATGACCGGAATATGCTGCAGCAGACGGCTAATGATGCGCGCGAGGCCCACTCGATCGGTTCACCTGGCCAACGCCGAGCATCGGCCTACGTGCTGACGCGCGCGGCGTGGTACCGCGACGACGTTCATGAGGCAGCGCGCTGGCTTGGCGACATCAGCCTGCTGGGGACGCCCCTTTTCCCCCACGCATTGGTTCGGTTGGTCTTGGGTGCGCGGGTGGCCTCGGCCGCCGGCGACGCCGGCCTGCGCGCCCGGGTCCTGCAAGCCACCGAGGTACTCGAACGCGAACACCCCCCGGTGCCACTACTGGCCACCGTAGCCAAGCACGCCCGCGCCATCCTCGAACGCGACGCCAACACACTGGTGACAGTCACCAACGCCCTCCACACATCCTCGCGACCACTGCTCTACGCCGCCGCCGCCGAAGACGCAGGCACCGAACTCGCCCGCACCCAACGCAACACCGAAGCCCTCGACCACCTCAACACCGCATTCGACACCTACACCGAATGCGAAGCCATCGCCGACGCCCGCCGCGTCGGCCGCGCACTACGCCAACTCGGCGCCGAACGCCGCATCGTCACACACCCCCGCGCCCGAACCGGCTGGGACAGCCTCACCGACTCCGAACTCACCGTCATCAACCTCATCGCCCAAGGCGCCACCAACCGCGCCGCCGCACAACAACTCCACCTCTCCCCCCACACCGTCAAAACCCACGTCCGCAACGCCTTCACCAAACTCGGCATCACCTCCCGAACCCAACTCAAACAACTCACCCACCCCCCGGAGTGAGCAGTCCGGCGCCGATCG
>NZ_JBSFPX010000344.1:0-3053 GCF_053588415.1 Mycobacterium sp. NPDC003449 | reverse complement strand
CATCGTGCACGAGCCGAGCGGGATCATGGTGCGGTCCAGCGCGAGGTCCTTGTCGGAGAGCTCCCTCAGGAACCGCAGCATCGCCGTCTCGGACCGGTGCCGATGGAACACCGGGTGCTGCAGGTAGGGCGAGGTGCGCGCCAGTTCCGCTGGGATACGCGACGACTGGTTCGGTGCCGGATCGGTGGCATGGAAGACCGCCAGCACCCGTTGCACCACGTCGTCGGTGGTGCATTCGTCGCACGAGATCCCGACATGGTCGGCGTCGACGAGGCGCAGGTTGATCCCGGCGTGGTCGGCGGCCTCGACCAGCTCGCGCGCCGCCCCGGGGACCCGGACTCCCACGGTGTCGAAGAACTGCTCACTAACCAGGGTGTGGCCCGCGGCCCGCAGCCCGTCGGCGAGGGTGACCGCGTGGCCGTGCACTCGGGCGGCGATGGCGCGCAGTCCGTCCGGGCCGTGGTACACCGCGTACATGGCGGCCACGTTGGCCAGCAGGGCCTGCGCGGTGCAGATGTTGCTGGTCGCCTTGTCGCGGCGGATGTGCTGCTCACGCGTCTGCAACGCCAACCGGTAGGCGGGTTTGCCGTCGACGTCGATGGACACCCCGACCAGCCGGCCCGGCAGCATCCGCTCCAGCCCGTCGCGTACCGCCATATAGCCGGCGTGCGGACCGCCGAAGAACAGCGGGACACCGAAGCGCTGCGCGGAGCCGACCGCGATGTCGGCGCCCTGCTCACCGGGTGGCCGCAGCAGGGTCAGCGAAAGCAGGTCGGCGGCAACGGTGGTCAGCGCGCCGCGGTCTTTGGCCGTGGCGATCGACCCGGACAGGTCGCGGACCGCGCCGCTGGCGCCGGGCGCCTGGAACACCACACCGAACGCGTCGACGTCTGGCAGCCCCGCGGACAGGTCGGCCACCTCGACCTCGATGCCCACCGCCTGCGCGCGGCCCTGCACGACGGCCAGGGTCTGGGGCAGGCAGTCGGCGTCGAGAATTACGGTGTCGCAGGCGGATTTGGCCTTGTTCGCGCGCCGCATCAGCAGCACGGCCTCCATCACGGCGGTGGCCTCGTCGAGCAGGGAGGCGCCGGCCAGGGGGAGCGCGGTCAGGTCCTGGATCAGGGTCTGGAAGGTGAGCAGCGCCTCGAGGCGGCCTTGCGAGATCTCGGGCTGGTACGGGGTGTACGCGGTGTACCAGGCGGGGGATTCCAGCAGGTTGCGGCGCAGCACCGCGGGGGTGATGGTGTCGGAATAGCCGAGCCCGATCATCTGGACGCGGGTCTGGTTCCGGTCGGCCAGGGCGCGCAGACCACCGAGTACCTGCTGTTCGCTGCGGGCCGCGGGCAGGTCCAGCGGCGCGTCGAGGCGGATCTGCCCGGGTACGGCGGCATCGATCAATGCGTCGATGTCGCCGTACCCAAGTCTCCGCAGCATGTGCGCCGTCCCGGCAGAATCGGGACCGATGTGGCGAGCGGGGAAATCGCTGGAGAGGTCAGGCACGAGGTGGCTCCGGTTTCGTTAACGTCCGGGCAGCCGGACATCGAAAAGGACACCTCCCCGCTCTGTCCTGAAACCTGAGAGTTTGGGCGCCGCAGCGCTGTTCACCTTCGGTAAGTGTCCGGTTGGTCGACCGGCACTGTTCTCCAGAGTTGCCTCGACGCTGCGGTATTGAGCCTGAGAGATTCCCGGGGAGGAAGTTGCTCCTACGGCGCCTCCGATAAACCCAAGATCGGAGATTCTCCCGCTGCGTGTCAACGGCGTATTCAGTTGTGGTTGAACCCACCATACACTATCGATGGAATATTCGAAAGACGTTGGGGCGCAGTGCCTAACGTGAATCCTGGGTGGGGCTGTCCAGGCCGGCGCGGAACTCGGCCGCACGGACCAGGTGGCGTGGGCGCCGGCGCAGCACCGCCCAGGCCACGCCGAGGACGATGAACCAGATCGGGGTGACCAGCAGCGCGTGCAGGGTGTCCGACTTCTGGGTGAACGCCCAGATCAGGAACGCAAAGAAGGTCAGCACGACGTAGCACATCACGATGCCGCCGGGCATTTTGAACGCCGACGCCTCGTGCAGCTCGGGCCGCCGCCTGCGGTAGACCAGGTAGCTGCTGAGGATGATGGTCCAGACGAAGATGAAGCACAGGGACGAGATCGTGGTGACGATCGTGAAGGCCTCGATGATCGAATCGCCGACCGCGACCATGACCACACCGGCCAGCAGGAACACCCCGGACAGGAACAACGCGTTGGCGGGTACCAGGCGTGGGGTGAGGCGGCCGAATCGGCGTGGCGCGTCGCCCTCCTGCGCCAGCCCATAGACCATGCGTGAGGTGGAGTAGATGCCGGAGTTGGCCGAGGAAGCCGCCGACGTCAGCACCACGAAGTTGATCACCGATGCCGCAATGCCCAGGCCAGCCAGGCTGAACATGGCCACGAACGGGCTACGCTCGGCAACGATCTCACGCCACGGGGTTACCGAGATGATCACCGTCAACGCCACCACGTAGAACAGCATCACGCGCACGGGGATCGAGTTGATCGCCCGGGGCAGGTTGCGTTCGGGGTCCTTGGCCTCGGCCGCGGTGGTGCCGACCAGTTCGATCCCGACGAACGCGAAGACCGCGATCTGGAACCCTGCCACGAATCCCATTGGGCCGGTGGGGAAGAAACCGCCGTCGTTCCACAGGTTCGCGAAATCGGCCTGTGCACCGCCGGGGGACTCGAAATGGTTGAACACCATCACCAGGCCGACGATGATCAGCGCCACGATCGCGACGATCTTGATCAACGCGAACCAGAACTCGGTTTCGCCGAATGCCTTGACGGTGGGCAGATTCAACCCGATCAGCAGCAGCACCGCGGCCAGCGCCGGGATCCACAGCGGCAGGTCACGCCACCAGTAGCTGACGTACCCGGCGATCGCGACAACGTCGGCCACGCCGGTGACGATCCAGCAGAACCAGTAGGTCCAGCCGGTGAAGAAGCCGGCCCACGGGCCGAGCAGGTCGGCCGCGAAGTCGGCGAACGACTTGTACTTCAGGTTCGACAGC
>NZ_JBSFPX010000343.1:0-3098 GCF_053588415.1 Mycobacterium sp. NPDC003449 | reverse complement strand
GACACCGGCTGGTGCAGGTAGTGCACGATCGGGTGGCCGACCTCGCCGTACTCGCCGTTGATGTGGCCGACCTGGCGTTCGATGTGCTCGCGCATCGCGATGTAGCTCTCGACGCGTTCCCGGCTGGGCGTGGCGAGCTGCACCAGGACGGTGTCGGGTTTGACCCGCCGCTCGTCGAGGAGTTCGGCGAAGGCCCGCAACCGCACGTCGATGCCTTTTGTGTAGTCGAGGCGGTCGACTCCGAGCAGAATCTTTCGCGGGTCGCCCAGCGCGGCGCGGATGTGGCCGACCCGTTGCCGGACCTGCCGGTCGCGCGACCTGGTATCGAGGTCGGCCGAGTCGATCGAGATGGGGAAGGCGCCGACCTTCACGATGCGCGAACCCACCTGAACCTCCCCGAACCGGGACCGCACGCCGACCGTGGCCCGTGATGCGTTCGCACCGGCCAGTCGCCGCGCCAGGACCAGGAAGTTGTGTGCCCCGTCGGGCAGGTGGAAGCCGACCAGGTCGGCGCCGAGCAGTCCCTCGACGATCTCGGTGCGCCACGGCAGCTGCATGAACAGTTCCACCGGCGGGAACGGGATGTGCAGGAAGAAGCCGATGGTGAGGTCTGGGCGCAACATCCGCAGCATCTTGGGGACGAGCTGCAGCTGGTAGTCCTGGATCCATACGGTGGCGCCGTGGGCCGCGGTGCGCGCGGTGGCCCGGGCGAAGCGTCGGTTCACCTCGACGTAGCTGTCCCACCATTCGCGGTGGTACTCGGGTTTGACGATCAGGTCGTGGTAGAGCGGCCACAGGGCGCCGTTGGAGAAGCCCTCGTAGTAGTCGGCTATGTCTTTGGCCGACAGGCGTACCGGGTGCAGCGTGAGACCGTCCTCGACGATCGGGTCTTCGGATCCGTCCGGGACGCCCGCCCAGCCGATCCATGCGCCGCGACGCATCCGCAAGAGTGGTTCCAGCGCGGTGACCAGGCCACCAGGACTTCGTTTCCACGCCGTGGTGCCGTCGGGCAGCCGCTCGATGTCGATCGGCAGGCGGTTGGCCACCACGACGAGGTCGGAGTTCCCGGCGGCCCACCGGCCACCTCCGAGATGCGTCGGTGTCGGTTCTGTAGTCACGGCGTCCCTTCCGCCCAGATTGCGTGGTGAAAGCTCTCACAGGGTTGAACGCCGGGTACCGCGACCAAGTAGTCCGTGGATCCGGGTCCGCCTGCCCGGGCACGATCCCGCCGTTCTGGTTATCGCCTTTGCCGGGCCCGAGCCTGCTGGTTGTCGGCGTCGGATCCGGCGACCATGTCGTGGCGTGGATCACGCATCGGGGTTCTCCAACACCATCGCCACGCCTTGGCCGGAGCCGATGCACACCCCGACGGCCCCGTAGCGCACTCCGCGTTCCCGCATTTCGGTGGCCAGGGTCAACACGTAGCGGGCGCCGGTGGCGCCGAAGGGATGACCGATGGCGACCGCGCCCCCGTTCGGGGTCAGCTTGTCATCGGGTATCGCGAATCCGTCGAGCTGATGGGGGAGTTCGCGCAGCACGCCAAGGGCTTGGGCGCTGAATGCTTCGTGGATCTCCCATAGATCGATCTGCGGGGGCGTGAGCTCGGCGCGGCGCAGGGCCAGTGGCAGAGCCCACGCCGGGGCGATACCCATGACGAGGGGATCGTTGCCGTAGACGGCCGAGGATACGATCCGGGCCAGCGGGGTGACGCCGAGGTCGGCGGCCCGCTCGCCGGAGGCGAGGAGCAGGGCTGCGGCGCCGTCGGACAATGGCGTGGAGTTGCCTGCGGTCATCTGCGTGGTGCCGGGTTGGGCGGGCAGTGCGGCCAGGGATTCGGCGGTGGTGTCGTCACGGATGAACTCGTCGTGTTCGACGATGAGTTCGGGGGTCTTGCGGGTGGCGGGGACTGTCACCGGCGCGATCTCGCGGGCCAGCCGCCCGCGGTCGCGCGCGGCCCGGGCGCGCTGCTGGGATCGCAGTGCGAAGGCGTCGATTTCCTCGCGGGTCAGCCCGTAACGGTCGGCGACGTTCTGCGCCGTCTCGATCATGCCGATGTAGGCGTTGCGGGCCAGTAGTTTCGGGTTGGGTGGGCCGCCTGCGCCCGACCACATGGTGTCCAGGACGAACTGCGGGCCGCGCGGCATGAAGGGGGCGTCGCCCTTCATGTAGGCCCATCCCGAGCGTGACATCGATTCGGCGCCGCAGGCGATGCCCACACCGAGGTCGCCGGATTTGATGGCGTGGGCGATCATCGCGGTCGCGCTGAGTGAGGATCCGCAGAACCGGTTGAGCGTGGCGCCGGCGACCGTATCGGGAAAGCCTGCGGCCAGGACCGCCCAGCGGGCCAGGTCGCCCATGCCCTCGTGGGCGGGATTGACACAGCCGGCCACGACGTCCTCGACCTGGTCAGGTGTCACGCCGACGCGGTCGCACGCCGCGCCGAGCGCGAGGCCGAGCAGGTCGTCGAGGCGCAGGTGCGATAGCGATCCGCCGTATCGGGCGAACGGGGTACGCACGCCGCCGAGCAGGTATGCCTCGGTCATCCGGAAGTCCTTTCGTGCGCGCCATCGTGCGGGTTTCGGTGGGCTGCCAATGGCCGGCTACCAATGGTCGTAGTGGACGACCTGGTCGGTGGGTACGCGGGCGGCTCGGTGGAAGCTGGTGCCGGTGTAGTAGGCGGTGGGGATGGTGGTGGCGTGGTGGACATTGGCCGGAAAGCCCAGAATGTCTCGCATCTGGGGTTCGGCCATGACGGTCAGCCCGGTCCAGGTGGTGCCGAGCCCGCGCGAGCGCGCCGCGAGCATGTAACTCCACGCGGCGGGCATGATCGAACTCCAGTGCTGCACGGCGTTCTCGGCCGTGAGTACACCGTCACCGTCGGTCACCTCGACGCACGGCACCACCAGCACCGGGACCTCGTCGATGTGCTCGACGAGGTATGCCGCGCTGTCGGAGACCTTGCGCTGCTGACGATTGCGGGTCGGGTCGTCGGCGAACCGGTCGGCGACCGCGAACGGCGAGGCAGTGACCCAGGCCCATCCGCGCCGGAAGATGTCACCGATGGCGCGGCGCTGGCCGGGATCGGTGACGATGATGAA
>NZ_JBSFPX010000342.1:0-3189 GCF_053588415.1 Mycobacterium sp. NPDC003449 | reverse complement strand
GCAGACATAAAACTGCCCATTTTCGGCCGGAGAAGGGCAGTTTTATGTCTGCTCGCGGGAAAAGGTCACTCCTGGAAACGGTAACCCATACCCGCCTCGGTCAGCAGATGCACCGGATGCGACGGGTCGTCCTCGAGTTTGCGGCGCAACTGGGCCAGGTATACCCGCAGATAATGGGTCTCGGTGGCGTAGGCCGGGCCCCACACCTCCTTGAGCAACTCCTCGCGGCCCACCAGCTTGCCCCGGTTGCGCACCAGCATCTCCAGCATGCCCCACTCGGTGGGGGTCAGGTGCACCTCGGCATCGTTCCTGGTGACCTTCTTCGCGGCGAGATCGACTGTGAACGAGGATGTTTCGATGACCGGCTGATCGGCATCGGGCACCGCGGCGCGACGCACGGCCGCCCGCAGCCGGGCCAGAAACTCGTCCATACCAAAGGGTTTGGTGACATAGTCGTCGGCCCCGGCGTCGAGGGCCTCGACCTTGTCGGAGGAGTCGGTGCGGGCCGACAGCACGATCACCGGGGCCGACAGCCAGCCGCGCAGTCCGCCGAGCACGTCGATGCCCGACATATCGGGCAAGCCGAGATCGAGCACGATGACGTCGGGGCGGTGGTCGGCGGCGCTGCGCAGCGCCGCGGCCCCGGTGGCCGCGGTGTCCACCTGGTAACCGCGCACCGACAGGTTGATCCGCAGCGCCCGCAGGATCTGCGGCTCGTCGTCGACGACCAGCACCCGGGTCTTCGGGGCCGTCATTGCGGTGCCGCCAGGTCGATTTCGACCGTGAGCCCGCCACCGGGGGTGTCGCCGGCGGTGATGGTGCCGCCCATCGCCTCGACGAAGCCCTTGGCCACCGAGAGGCCCAGCCCGACCCCGCTGCTGGTGTCGTGGTCGCCGAGCCGCTGGAACGGCGCGAACAGGGCGTCCTCGGTGTCTCGCGGTACGCCGGGCCCCTCGTCGATCACCGCGATCAGCATCCGGGTCCCGACCCGTCCCGCACTCACCCGCACCGGACCATCCTGCGCGTAGCGCAGCGCATTGTCGATCAGGTTGGCCAGCACCCGTTCTAGCAGCCCGGCGTCGGCCATCGCCACCGCATCGCCGACCTCGATCTTCACCCGGTCCACGTCCCGGCCGAAACCGGTGGCGCCGCGCCGGATTCCGAGCAACGCCCGCCCCACGGTCTCCTCCAGGTACACCGGCCGCAGCTCGGGCTCGACCACGCCGGCGGCCAGCCTCGAGGAGTCGAGCAGGTTACCCACCAGCGCGGTCAGCGCGTCCACCGATTCCTCGACTGTGGCCAGCAGTTCGGCGGTGTCCTCCTCGGAGAAATCCACATCGTCGCTGCGCAGGCTGGACACCGCGGCCTTGGCCGAGGTCAGCGGGGTACGCAGGTCGTGGCTGACGGCCGCGAGCAGCGAGCGGCGCAGCTCGTCGGCCTGCGCGATCGCGTTGGCCCGGCCCGCCGCTTCGGTCAGCTCCCGCTGCCGCACCAGCCCGGCCGCCTGTTTGGCCACCGCGCTCAGCACCCGCCGGTCGCGGGCGGCCAGTTTGCGCCCGGACATGAGCAGCCAGAACTCGTCGTCGCCGACCTCGATCGCGGAATCGGCGGTGTCGACCCGCACACACGGGTCCTGACCGACGCAGCCGACGATCGTCGCGCCGCCCGGCCCGTCCCGCAGCAGGCTGACCGCGCGCTGCGAGTAGGTTTCGCGGACCCGTTCCAGCAGGGTGTCCAGATCGGCGCCGCGCAGCACCGACCCGGCGAACAACGCCAGCAGCTCGGCCTCCCGCGAGGCGTGGCGGGCCTCGCGGGCGCGTTTGGCCGCCCCGTCCACCAGACCCGCGACCGCGACCGCGACGGCCAGCAGCACCACGATGGTCAGGGCACTGTCGGGGTCGGCGATCGTGAAGGTGTGCCGCGGGCTGATCAGGAAATAGTTGAGCAGCAGCCCGGACAGCACCGCCGACAGCGCGGCCGGCGCGACACCACCGAGCAGGGCGACGACCAGGACACCGACGAAGAACAGCGCGCTCTCCCCGCCGACCCCGAGGAGACGGTCGAGCAGCGTGACGGTCATCGCGCAGATCACCGACGGAACCACCAGGGCGGCCAGCCAGGACGCGGCGTGCCGCTGCCGGGGCGTGGTCGACGACCACCTCGAGCCGCGCCGGGCCTGCTCGTGGGTGACCATGTGGACGTCGATCTTCTCGGACTGCTGCACCACCGTCGAGCCGATGCCCTCGTCGAAGATGCGGGCCCACCGCGAGCGCCGTGAGGTGCCCAGCACCAGCTGGGTGGCGTTCATCTCGCGGGCGAAATCCAGGAGCGCGGCGGGCACGTCGTCGCCGACCACGGTGTGCACGGTGGCGCCAAGGCTGGTGGCCAGCTCGCGGAGCCTGCCCATCAGCGGTGCGGACACCCCGGAGAGTCCGTCGCCGCGCACCACGTGCACCACCATCAGCTCGGCGCTGGCCTTCGACGCGATCCGGAAGGCCCTGCGCACCAACGTCTCCGACTCGGCGCCGCCGGTGACGGCGACGACGACGCGTTCGCGCGCCTCCCAGGTGTCGGTGATCTTGTGGTCGGTCCGGTATTTGGCCAGTGCCGCATCGACCTGATCGGCCAGCCACAACAACGCCAGTTCCCGCAGCGCGGTGAGGTTTCCGCGCCGGAAATAGTTGGTCAGCGCGGCGTCGATACGCTCGGGGGCGTACACGTTGCCGTGGGACAGCCTGCGCCGCAACGCCTCCGGGGTGATGTCGACGAGCTCGATCTGATCGGCGGCGCGCACCACCTCGTCGGGAACCTTCTCCTGCTGTTCGATCCCGGTGATGGCGGTGACGACGTCGTTGAGGCTTTCCAGGTGCTGCACGTTGACCGTCGAGATCACGGTGATCCCGGCGTCGAGCAGTTCCTGAATGTCCTGCCAGCGTTTGGCGTTGCGGCTGCCTGGCGTGTTGGTGTGGGCGAGTTCGTCGACCAGCACCACCTGCGGCCTTCGTGCCAGCACCGCGGGCACGTCGAGTTCGGGAAAGCTGCTGCCCCGGTAGGTGATGTAGCGGGGCGGCACCGTCTCGATACCCGCCAGCAACTCGGTGGTCTTGGTGCGGCTGTGCGTCTCGACGACCGCGGCGACGACGTCGGTGCCGCGCTCCAGCCGCCGGTGCGCCTCGCCGAGCATGGCGT
>NZ_JBSFPX010000341.1:0-3255 GCF_053588415.1 Mycobacterium sp. NPDC003449 | reverse complement strand
GTCAGTCGGAAGGTGGGTCATCACCAGCGGCGAACGAGCAAGACCATCCTCACCCGAACCGGTTGGACACAATCAATGTCGGTGGTGCTGCGTAAGCTGACGAATGTGACCGTCCTCGCACACCGCCTCGACGATGACAAACCGGCCGATGCCTTCCTGGCTGACGCGCAGCGCTACCGCCGTGAGCTGCTCGCGCACTGCTACCGGATGACCGGTTCGCTGCACGACGCCGAAGACCTCGTGCAGGAGACATATCTGCGCGCGTGGAAGTCCTACCAGGGCTTTCAGGGTAAGTCCTCGCTGCGGACCTGGTTGTACCGGATCGCCACCAACACCTGCCTGACCTCGCTGGAGGGCCGGGCCCGCAGGCCCTTGCCGTCCGGGCTGGGCGGGCCGAGCTCGGCGGGCACCGACGAGATCTCCGAGCATCACGAGGTGCCGTGGCTTCAGCCGCTGCCCGACTCCGACGGTGATCCGGCCGATCCCCAGACGATCGTCGGCACCCGCGACTCGGTCCGGCTGGCGTTCGTGGCCGCCCTGCAGCATCTGTCGCCGCGGCAACGCGCGGTACTGGTGATGCGCGAGGTGCTGCAGTGGAAGGCCGCGGAGGTCGCCGACGCGATCGGGTCTTCCACGGCGGCGGTCAACAGCCTGCTGCAACGGGCCCGCGCCCAACTCGACGCGGTCGGCCCCGACGAGAACGACCGGATCGCCCCACCCGAATCTCCGGAGGCGCAGGATCTGCTCGGCCGCTACATCGCCGCCTTCGAGGCCTACGACATCGACAAGCTGGTCGAGCTGTTCACCGCCGAGGCGATCTGGGAGATGCCGCCGTTCGACAGCTGGTATCAGGGCCCGCAGGCGATCGGGGACCTGTCCCGGCACAAGTGCCCGGCCGAGGGGCCAGGAGATATGCGGTTCATCCCGACGACCGCCAACGGCCAACCGGCCGCGGCGCTCTACATGCTCAACCGCGAGACCGGCAGGCACGAGTGGTTCCAGCTGCACGTCCTGGCCATCGGCGCGGACGGCATCTCGCACGTGGTGGCCTTCATGGAGCCGTCCCTGCCGGAGAAGTTCGGCCTGCCCGCGGTGCTGCCGGCGTAGGTGTCGAGTGGCCTGTTATGCCACGCAAACGCCGGAAAACCGTGCAATAACTGGCCACTCGACACCCCTGGGAATCAGGCCCCGCGGTGCGCGGCCTGCAGCCCGGCGATGTCGAACTTGCCGAAGGTGGCGAGCACGGCGGCCATCAACCGTTCGCCGGCCGCCTCGTCGCCCTGATCCAGCAGGTCGTAGTACTCGGTCGGGGTGAGCTGCCAGGACAGCCCGTACTTGTCCTTGAGCCATCCGCACGGCTGGTCCTGCCCGCCGTCGACGAGCGCGGCCCACAACCGGTCGAGTTCCTCCTGGCCGCTGACCCGCACCTCGAGCGAGACGGCCTCGCTGAAGGTGAACTGCGGCCCGCCGTTGATGCCGACGAAGCGCTGACCTGCGAGTTCGAACTCGACGACCATGGGCACATCCTGCGGGGACGGCGCACCGGGATTAGCGGCGATGGTGTTGACGATGCGGCCGTTGCCGCCGAACGCGGCGATGTAGTGCTCGGCGGCCGGGACGGCTTCACGGTCGAACCAGAGGTTGGGGACGATGCGGGCGTTGATCTCAGTCATGGTGGATAGACCCGACGGAGCGCACCGACTCATCGAAGCCACTAAAACCGCAGTTCAACGACGGGGGCTCGACATATTTGAAACGTGTTCTATTATCGCAATTCATGAAGACCAAGGGCGCTCTGCTATGGGAACTCAACTCGCCGTTCCAGGTCGACGAGATCGACCTCGGTGACCCCGTCGCCGACGAGGTACAGATTCGGATGCACGCCGCGGGCATGTGCCACTCCGACTACCACATCACCACCGGTGCGACGCCGATCGGACTGCCCGCGCTGGGCGGTCATGAGGGTGCGGGCGTGGTCACCAAGGTCGGCAGCAATGTCACCGGTATCGACGAGGGCGACCACGTCATCCTCGCGTTCATCCCGGCCTGCGGTGCGTGTCCGCCGTGTCTGAAGGGTTTCCGCTCGCTGTGCGACCGCGGTGCGGTGCTGCTGGGCGGTAAGGCCATCGCCGACGGCACCAGCCGCATCCACGCCGGCGACCGCGAGGTGTCGCCGATGAACCTGCTGGGGACCTTCGCGCCGTACATGACGGTCCACAAGGATTCGGTCGTCAAGATCGACAAGGACATCCCGTTCGAGACCGCGGCCATCATGGGCTGCGCGGTGCCGACCGGTTTCGGTTCGGCCACCAACGTCGCCGACGTCAAGCCCGGCGAGACGGTCATCATCGTCGGCGTCGGCGGCATCGGTATGAGCGCGCTGCAGGGCGCGGTGATCTCGGGCGCCAAGCACGTCATCGCGATCGACCCCAACGAGTGGAAGCGTGAGCAGGCCATCAAGTTCGGCGCCACCCACGTCTACCCGTCCATGGCCGAGGCCATCGCCCCGGTCATGGAGGTCAGCCACGGCCTGATGGGCGACAAGGTCATCATCGCGGTCGGCGAGATGAAGGGTGAGTACATCGAGGAGGCGATGATCCTGACCGCCAAGACCGGCACCTGCGTGGTGACCGGCATGGGGTCGATGATGGACGCCGACGTCAAGCTCAACCTGTTCTTGTTCACCATGTTGCAGAAAACGTTGAAGGGCAACATCTTCGGCGGCGGCAGCTCGCATGTGGAGACCCCGCGCCTGGTGGCACTGTACAAGTCGGGGCTGCTCAACATCGACGATATGATCACCCGGACCTACAAGCTCGAAGACATCAACTCCGGCTATCAGGACATGCTGGACGGCAACAACATCCGCGGCGTGATCCGTTTCGACGAGTCCGACTGGTAGCGCCTTCCCGCGAGCAGACATAAAACTGCCCCTTTCCTGGTGAAAAGGGGCAGTTTTGTGTCTGCTCGGCCGAAGAGGGTTACTTGGGGGGCATCCGGATGCCGCCGTCGACGCGGACCACCTCGGCGTTCATATACGAGTTGGTAATCAGCTCGATGACCATCGAGGCCAACTCCTCGGGCTTGCCGAGCCGGTGCGGGAACAGCACCGATTCACCCAGCTTGGCCTTGAACGCTTCCGATGCCTCACCCTCCCCGTAGATCGGGGTGTCGATCAGGCCGGGCGCCACGGTGTTGACCCGGACCCCGACCGCCGACAGGTCGCGTGCCACCGGCAGGGTCAGCCCCACCACA
>NZ_JBSFPX010000340.1:0-3372 GCF_053588415.1 Mycobacterium sp. NPDC003449 | reverse complement strand
AGCTGCCCATCCGCACCCTCTCGGACATGGTCGGTATCCCCGAATCCGAGCGGCAGCAGGTGGCTCACGCCGCCGACGCGCTGGTCTCGTGGGCCGACCCGATCTATCTGGATGGCCGCAATCCGCTGGAAGTGCTTGTGGCGAACCAGTTCTACCTGCACCAGGTCGCCAATGCGCTGGCGGCCGATCGCCGGAGGAATCCGGGCAACGATCTGATCAGCGCCCTGGTGCACGCCGAGGTGGACGGTGACCGGCTCACCGACGCCGAGGTGGCGGCGTTCTTCGTGCTGCTCGCGGTTGCCGGCAATGACACCACCCGCCAGGCCACCAGCCACGCACTCAGGGCGCTCACCGATTTCGGCGATCAGCGAGCCTGGCTGATGGCGGATTTCGACGATCGGATCGGCGGCGCGGTAGAGGAGTTCGTGCGCTGGTCGACGCCGGTGATGACGTTTCGCCGTACCGCGGCAACCGATGTCGAGCTCGGGGGCCAGCGGATCTCGGCGGGGGAGAAGGTGGTGATGTTCTATGCCTCAGGCAACTGGGATGCCGAGGTGTTCGACCATCCGGAGCACTTCGATCTGAGCCGAAAGCCCAATCCCCACCTGGGTTTCGGTGGTGGTGGCAGGCATTTCTGCCTGGGTGCGCATGTCGCGAGGACTCAGCTGCGGGCGATCTTCGACGAGTTGTTGCACCGGCTGCCCGATATCTCCGCGGGTGAACCGGCGTACCTGCAGGGCAACTTCGTGCACGCTATCCGGTCGATGCCGTGTACGTTCTCGTGAGTTCACCGGCCAGCAGGGTCAGCATCTCCGAGCAGCCGGCGTGGACCTTCACGGCGGCCAGATCGTCCCCGCGGGTGGGGCCGCGGTTGATGATGGCTACCGGAATTCCGTGCGCCGCGGCGTGCCGCACGAACCGGTAGCCCGAGTACACGGTCAGCGACGACCCGGCCACCAGCAGTGCCTGCGCCCGGTCGACCAACGAATACGCGTGTTCCACACGGTCTTTGGGGACATTCTCGCCGAAGTACACGATATCGGGTTTGAGCATGCCGCCACAGGCCGGGCAGTCCACCGTGACGAACGAGGCGGTATCGCTGACCACGGCATCGGCGTCGGGGGCGACGGCGATGCCACCGACCGCCTCGGCGCGTTCCAGGAACCCGGGATTGGCGGCCTCCAGCAACTCCGCCAGCCTGCTGCGAGCCATGGTGTGCCTGCAATCGAGACACACCACCTGTGCGTAGGTGCCGTGCAGGTTGACGACGCCGCGGCTGCCGGCCTTGGTGTGCAGCAGGTCGACGTTCTGGGTGATCAGCCCGCCCACGACGCCCGAGGACTGCAACCCGGCCAGGGCCCGGTGGCCCGCATTGGGCCGGGTGTCGGCCATATGCCGCCAGCCGATGTGATTGCGGGCCCAGTACCGCTGCCGGAAAACCGGGTCCGAGGTGAACTGTTTGATGGTCATCGGATTGCTCGGCGGGGAGTCCGGACCGCGATAGTCGGGGATCCCGGAATCGGTGGACATGCCTGCGCCGGTGAGTGCGGCGAGGTGGCGCCCCTGCAGCAGGGCGACGAGTTCGGGTGCATCCACTTGTTCGAGGATATCCGCAGCGTGGCAGGCTCGCCGCATGGCTGCTGTCGACGTGGCGGAGCGCACCCGCCGGGCGGCCCGGGCCGCCGTCGCTGCCGGCCGGGCCCTCGGCCTGGCCGTGGACCGGGCCGAGGTGCTGCACGACGCCTTCTCGGTGGTGGCCCACCTGCAGCCCGAACCGGTGGTGGCCCGCGTCCAGGTGGTGCTGCCGCCGGGGCTCAGCGACCACCGGCAGCTGGCCCGGCAGCAGCGTGAGCTCGACGTCGTCGAGTGGCTGGCCGGTCGCGGGGTTCCGGTGGTGCGCCCGTCCCGCTGGTTCCGCGGTCGCCGGTGCGCCGGGACGGGTTGGCGATGACGTTCTGGGAGCTCGCCGACGTCGCGGCCGACCATGAGCCCTACTCCGCCGTGCCGATGACCTACACCGCGACCCTGCACGCCGCCCTGGCCGGCTATCCCGGCGATCTCCCGTTCCTCACCCCGTTCAACCGGAGCCTGGCCGGGATGCTGACCGCCCTCGACGACTCCGGTCCGCTCGGGCGCGACGACATCAGCCGGCTTCATGCCGAATATGCTGTTCTGCGTTCGGTTTTCGCCGACCGGACCACCCTGGGCGCGGCATTCCCCGATGTGCGGGTGCAAACCATCCACGGAGACGGCCCGGCGCTCAACGTCATCCGGACCACCGGCGGCGTCCGGTTCGCCGACTTCGAAGACGTGACGACCGGACCGGTGGAGTGGGATCTCGCACTCGCCGGCCCGGCGGCGGTCGCCGAGTACGACGATGCGGCGCGCGAGCGCGGTCTGCCGCCGACGAATCCGGAACTGCAGCGTCTGGTGGACGCCGCGGGGATGCTGCTCAGCGTCAGCTGCCTGGGCCTGGTCGAACAGTTGCCGCTGCTGGCAACCCAATTGGATTCGGTGGTGGCGTCCTGGCGGGCCGCCGACCCGCTCCGCCGGTAGCGTTTGCGCAGGTCGACGGCGTCACCTGTGGTAGGGCTCACGAAGTTGTTGACACCCCGTCACCCGATCTTGACCCGCGACGGGCGACAATGGAGGGCGATGGACTTCTACAGCGCCTACCGCCATGGTTTCGTGCGGGTCGCCGCCTGCACTCACCACACGGCGTTGGCGGACCCGCCGGCGAACGCCGAATCGGTGCTGGCGATGGCCAGGGACTGCCACGACGACAACGTCGCGGTCGCGGTGTTTCCGGAGCTCACGCTGTCGGGCTACTCGATCGAGGACATCCTGCTGCAGGACGCGCTGCTGGAGTCGGTCGAGGAGGCGTTGATCGAGATCGTCGCGGCATCGGCGGTCCTGCTGCCGGTGCTGGTGATCGGCGCGCCGCTGCGGTACCGGAACCGGATCTACAACACCGCCGTGGTCATCCACCGCGGCGCCGTGCTCGGCGTGGTGCCGAAGTCCTACCTGCCGACCTACCGGGAGTTCTACGAGCGCAGGCAGATGGCCGCGGGCGACGACGTCAGCGGCGTCATCCGGGTCGCCGGTGCCGAGGTGCCATTCGGTCCCGACCTGTTGTTCACCGCGACCGATCTGCCCGGATTCGTGCTGCACGTCGAGATCTGCGAGGACATGTTCATCCCGGTGCCGCCGAGCGCGACGGCCGCGCTGGCCGGCGCGACGATCCTGGCCAATCTGTCGGGGAGCCCGATCACGGTGGGCCGGGCCGAGGACCGCGCCCTGCTGGCCCGCTCGGCGTCCTCGCGCTGCCTGGCCGCCTATGTGTACGCCGCCGCGGGCGAGGGGGAGTCGACC
>NZ_JBSFPX010000339.1:0-3463 GCF_053588415.1 Mycobacterium sp. NPDC003449 | reverse complement strand
TACGACGACTACCAGACCGCCTGGTCCATTGTTGAGAATGTCGACCGACACCACCACCGCCGGGCGATGAAAGGCTGGCCCGTCTCCGATTGGCTGGCCGAGATCGACGTGGTAGACCTCGCCTCGCCAGATCAAGCCAGTGCATCCCAGTCGTGGCGCTCGGCCAGGTATTGCTCCCACAGTTCGGGGTTGTTGCGCAGGCGTTGGTAATCCCCGTTGAGCCCCCGCAAGAATTCCTGCCTTTCCAAGGCGTCGATCGCTGCGTGCACGACGTCGACGACGGCGGTTTGACGAGCCTTGGCTAGAGATTGCAGCCGCTCAGAATCGGGACGGCGAACTCGGACAGTTGTGGTTTCTGCTGCCATTGGTAGTCAGGGGCGCGGTGTCCGCAATGCGGATCCGTTTCCCCATCCCCCTTTCAATCCGTGCGTGCGGTTTTCCCGCACACGGCTTACCGATGATCTTCTTGACATGGTTACGCTGCCCTCGGGTAACGGATGGTGCCTCGCAGGCGGTGCAGGCCGTGCCCGTTAAACCACTCTTCAGTCCACTGATCAGCCTGCCCAGCACGCAGGTTGCGGCCCCGCTTCTTGACCATCAAGCGGAACAACCGCCACACCACGTACCGGTCGATCTGAGTGAACTTCTCAGCGGCATTACCGGTACGAAAATAGTTGCCCCAACCACGCAAGATCGGAGTCAGCTCCGCGATGATGATGCGGATGTCCAACCCGACCCGATTGCTGCCGGTGCGCTCACGAACCTTGCCCCGCAACCGAGACATGGCCGTCTGGCTGGGCCAGCGGTGCAGGTAGTAACGCACAATGCGTTTCTGTGCCCACAACCGCCCCGACATGCGCGCCCGGAAATGACAGCCCAGAAAATCCAGGCCCTCACGTCCCTCACGCAGGTCGACCACCTTCGTCTTGTCCGGATGCAGCCGCAGTCCCAGCGACGCCAGGATTTCTCCCACCGCCTCCAATGCCGCTCCCGCCTGCGCTCTCGATCGGCACAGCACGACGCCGTCATCGGCGTAGCGCACCAACTCACCCACATTGCGTCGGGTCAGTTCGGTGTCGAGCACGTGCAGGAAAATGTTGGCCAACAACGGCGAGATCACCCCGCCCTGTGGGGCGCCCGCGACCGTCCGCTGGACCACCCCCTCAACCAACACCCCCGCCTGCAGCCACAACCGCAGCAGTTTGAGCACCCTCCGGTCCGAGACCCGTCTACCGACCAATTCCAGCAGACGGCCGTGGTCGATCTCGCCGAAGAAATCGGCGATATCAAACTCCACGACGTGGGTGACACCCTCGATGAAGCCAGCACGCAACCGCTCCATCGCCGCCGTCGCTGACCGCTTCGGCCGGAACCCATACGAACACGGCGCAAAGTCCGCCTCGAAAATGGGTTCCAACACCAGCTTGGCCGCCTGCTGGGCCACCCGGTCTCGCACCGTAGGAATCCCCAACGGCCGCTTACCACCACGTGGTTTCGGGATCTCCACCCGACGCGCAGGCGCCGGACGGTACACACCCTCGCGGAGATCACGACACAACTCACGCAACATGCGGTCCACGCCGTAGTCCTCCACCGCAACCAAGGTGACACGATCCACCCCGGCCGCACCCCTGTTCGCACACACTCGTTCCCACGCCTCCCACAGGACGTCACCCCTGTAGATACGGTCATACAGAGCGTGGAAACGCCGACCCTGCGACTGCTTGGCCGCAGCCCATAGCGCCCGTTGCAGTTGTCGCACTTTCACCGGCGAGTAACTCAACGGCTCCTCGTCAGCTACGGCAAACGATGGCTTGCCGGGGTGGTTGGACCGAGTCACCTCGGTCATGCCCTGATGCTTACCCACGTCATGCGCATGATCAAAGTTGGGGCCCTTTCCTCCCGACGCGTTATGTTGCACGCCGATCAGCGGTACTACGACCCCATCGGACTCCCGCTGCCCTCCAAAGGATTTCACCATCGGCTTATACCCCTGGTCTTTGCCCGACAAGGCCAGGCAGACGGGCCTCTCCTGTTCCGAACCAGACTATGTGCACGTGCCGCCTCCCGTACCCCGGAAGAACCCGACGAGCTAACCCCGGACCAGGGCTCGCCGGACATGGCCTTCGCCGTGACATGAGCGGCTCGGCTCCTCCGTTGTGACTGTGACGAGGCTGCAGAGTTCGCTTAACGCTACGGCCCGCACACTTGCTCCCTCCAAAGAGGCTCTCGACACCCCGCTCAGCCCGCCGCGTCTCCACAACGAACCGGGGCCTGCTACCCGGCGCTCCGGTACCTACCGGGACGGGACTCACACCCGCTAGTCCAGTCCAACTTTCAGGACGCAACATGGAACCAGTGTAGACGAATTGTAGACACAAGTGATGGCAGATCGTCGCACGTGTTCAGCAAACGACCGCCAGGCAGCCTTCGAGTGCCGGACCCTGCTCGCCCGCCTTGAGTGGGACGGCGCCCAGGGTCTACATCTAAGCGCCGGTACCGATCGGCCGGCCTGCCCCGACAAGGAATACGGCGGAATCGAATATGGCGTGTTACCGGTAAAGTACGTCGTGTTCACCAGTCGCCCAGGCGATTTCGCGGCGGTCGCCCGCCCGCCGCAGCCGCGTTCTCTGGTCGAGGGTCAATGCTCCCTGCTATGCAGCATTGGCCACCTGCACGGCTAGACGTCCTTACTTGTCAGTCGAGATCGAATGCGTGCTGAATCGCCACTGTCAGCAATTCCTCTTGATCAGGAAGAAAGAACCCGATCTGGCGCCCCAGTGCCGCAACCGGGATCGTGACGATGTTGTCGACGCTGACGACGAAATCTCTCTCAAGCCCGTTACGCACACCTACCGGAACTTCAGTCGACGGGCCGCGAACTGTTCCAGTGATCGGCGCGACGGTGACTCTGCTCAGGTGAGGCCGCACGAGTTCTCGAGTCAGGATCAGAACCGGCCGAGCCCTATCAAGCTGGGCGACGTGAATTGGTCTCAATCGATATCCAGTTCGAAGGTGGAGGCATGAGCGGCGAGCGCATCGAAGTCGTCGCCTGCGGTGGTCCGCCTGGCGAGAATCGCTGCATCGCGGGCAGCGATCAGCCGGCGCCGCTCACGTTCGAGTGCCTTGAGTACAAATGATGCGCGGCTCTCGACGTGCCGCTGGTCCACTTCCCTGTCAATGAATTCGACGACCTCGTCCGGAAGCCGGACGGCAATCTGCTTAGTCATAGCGCAATGGTCCCGATTTGGGATGCGAAGTGCTACCAAATTGGCGGATCCGCGGGCGGTCTAGCAAACAACGTTGCGGTAGAGCCGCGCGACGACGTGCCAACCAATCCCCCCACACACACAGCGGTTCCGAAGATAGTGACCGCGCTCACTGAAATTCCCCACTGACACTCATCGAAATTCCCCACCCGTGTGGCTCCGCCGAGAAGGGCGGGCCTCCCTCGAAGCTGCTG
>NZ_JBSFPX010000338.1:0-3544 GCF_053588415.1 Mycobacterium sp. NPDC003449 | reverse complement strand
TGCGGTACTCGTCGAGCGTGGTGGCGCCGATCGTCTGCAGCTCGCCACGGGCCAGCTTCGGCTTCAGGATGCTGGCCGCGTCGATCGCGCCCTCGGCGGCACCCGCACCGACCAGCGTGTGCAGCTCGTCGATGAACAGGATGATGTCGCCGCGGGTGTTGATCTCCTTGAGCACCTTCTTCAGGCGTTCCTCGAAGTCACCGCGGTAGCGGCTGCCCGCCACCAGGGACCCCAGGTCGAGGGTGTAGAGCTGCTTGTCCTTCAGCGTCTCGGGGACCTCGCCGTGCACGATGGCCTGCGCCAGGCCCTCGACGACGGCGGTCTTGCCGACTCCGGGCTCGCCGATCAGCACCGGGTTGTTCTTGGTGCGCCGGCTCAGCACCTGCATGACCCGCTCGATTTCCTTCTCACGGCCGATGACCGGATCGAGCTTGCCCTCCATCGCGGCGGCGGTCAGGTTGCGGCCGAACTGGTCGAGGACCAGCGAGGTCGACGGGTTGCCGGACTCGCCGCCCCGGCCACCGGTACCGGCCTCGGCGGCCTCCTTGCCCTGGTAGCCGGACAGCAGCTGGATCACCTGCTGACGCACGCGGGTCAGTTCGGCGCCGAGCTTGACCAGCACCTGGGCCGCGACGCCCTCGCCCTCACGAATCAGGCCGAGCAGAATGTGCTCGGTGCCGATGTAGTTGTGGCCGAGCTGCAGCGCCTCGCGCAGGGACAGCTCCAGCACCTTCTTGGCGCGCGGGGTGAAGGGGATGTGGCCGGACGGCGCCTGCTGGCCCTGGCCGATGATCTCCTCGACCTGGCTGCGCACCCCCTCCAGGGAGATGCCCAGCGACTCCAGCGACTTGGCGGCTACGCCCTCACCCTCGTGAATGAGCCCCAACAGGATGTGCTCGGTGCCGATGTAGTTGTGGTTGAGCATCCGGGCCTCTTCTTGAGCCAGGACGACGACCCTGCGGGCACGGTCGGTGAATCTCTCAAACATCGGTGGTTACCTGCTCTCCATCACGTCGCGGTACCGGCGCACGACATTCCGCACGCAGTACCTACCGTCCACTCTAATGGGCGGCAGCCCGGGGCGCGGAGCTTGGCGGTCCGTTCCGCACTGGATAACCCGGTACTGCAGATGAGCAACGCCCCCGGTCGGCGATTCGTTTCCGAAACCACCGGCCGCACAGTTCGCCGCTAGCGAAAACGCCGGACCGTCGGGTGGACGGGTCCGGCGTTCTGGCAACCAACGGTTAGGTTGCCGCGTGAAATGCGTCGATGACGTCGGCGGGGATGCGGCCTCGGGTCGACACATTGTGTCCGTTGCGGCGCGCCCAATCCCGGATGGCGGCGCTCTGCTCGCGGTCGATCGCCCCGCGGCCCTTACCGGTGGCCGTGGCACGCCCGCGTCGGCGGCCCCCCACCCGGCGGCCGGCCTCGACCCACTGCTTCAGATCGTTGCGCAACTTTGTGGCGTTCTTCGAGGAAAGGTCGATCTCATAACTCACACCGTCGAGGCCGAATTCAACCGTCTCGTCGGCGGTGGCTTCACCGTCGAAATCGTCGACCAACGTGACGGTCACTTTCTTCGCCATTACCCCGCACCGAACCCTTCTGCTTGCGCATTGGCGACTCTTTGTAGAGTCTGCCATCCCGTACCTAATCTGCCACAGGAACGCGCATTATTACAACAACAGATCGATCGAACCAGTTCAGTTGCCGTGCCGCCGAACAATCGGGAACAAAACCGTCTCCCGAATTGACAAGCCGGTCAGCGCCATCAACAAGCGATCGATACCCATTCCGGTGCCCGTGGTCGGCGGCATCGCGTACTCCAATGCGGCGAGGAAATCGTCGTCGAGCACCATTGCCTCGTCATCTCCGGCCGCCGCGGCACGCGCTTGCGCCTCGAATCGTTCCCGTTGGATTACCGGATCGATGAGTTCGGAGTATCCGGTCGCGAGTTCGAAGCGGCGAATGTACAGATCCCACTTCTCAGTCACACCAGCGATGCTGCGGTGTGCCCTCGTGAGCGGTGTGGTCTCGACCGGAAAATCCCGCACGAACGTCGGGGCCCACAACTTTTCACCCACAGTGTGTTCCCAGAGTTCTTCGATCAATTTCCCGTGTCCGTAGCCGCGATCGCGCGGAATCTCAAGCTCCAGCCGGTCGGCAATCCGCCACAACTCGTCTGCCGGCGTCGCCGGGGTGATCTCCTCACCGAGCGCCTGCGACAAAGACGGATACATTTCGAGCGTCTCCCATTGACCGTCCAGGTCGTAGGTGGCGCCATCCGGCAATGGCACCTGCCGGGTGCCGATCGCTTCGTCGGCGACCTCCTGAATAATCTCCCGGGTCACGACCGCGGAATCGTTGTAGTCGCCGTACGCCTGATATGTCTCCAACATCGCAAATTCCGGCGAGTGCGTTGAATCCACACCTTCGTTGCGAAAGTTACGATTCAACTCGAAAACTTTCTCAAAACCGCCGACGAGACAGCGTTTGAGGAACAGTTCCGGAGCGATCCGCAGGTACAGATCCGCGTCGAGTGCGTTGGAGTGCGTGATGAACGGCCGCGCCGCCGCGCCGCCCGCCAGCGTCTGCAGCATCGGGGTCTCGACCTCGAGGAATCCGCGGCGTTCCAGCGCGTTACGCACCCCGCGAACCACGGCGACGCGCTGCCGCGCGATGCTGCGCGCCTCGGGACGCACGATGAGATCGACATAGCGCTGCCGCACCCGGGATTCTTCGCTCATTTCTCTGTGAGCAACCGGAAGTGGACGCAATGCCTTGGCCGCCATCTGCCACGAATCGGCCAGCACCGACAGTTCACCGCGCTTGGAGCTGATCACCTCACCGTGCACGAACACGATGTCGCCGAGGTCGACGTCGGCCTTCCAGGCATCCAGCGACTCCTGGCCCACCTGCGCCAGGCTGATCATCGCCTGCAGCTGGGTGCCGTCGCCTTCCTGCAGGGTCGCGAAACACAACTTGCCGGAATTGCGGGCGAACACCACCCGGCCCGCGACGCCCACCACCTCACCGGTCTGGGTGTCGGCGGGCAGGTCCGGATGGGCGCCGCGCAGCTCGGCGAGGGTGTGAGTGCGGGGCACCGCGACCGGGTACGGATCACGGCCCTCGGCGAGCAGGCGCTCCCGCTTGGCCTGACGGATCCGGAACTGCTCGGGGATATCGGCCTGGGACTGGGACGTTTCGTCGGGGTCGGCTGGGGTCACGAAATCCCAGCCTAAATGAACGGCTGGGGACGCCTTCTTCTCACCGCGAACAGACACGCCGGTACCCGCAATCGCGCCGAAACGGGTACCGGCGCGTCTGCTCGGCGGGGGGAGGCCGGCCGTTCAGCCGGCGACATACGTCACTTTCAGTTTGGTGAAGAAGTCCTGGGCGGCGTGCCCGATCGAGTAGGCACCGAGGCCGCTGGCGCCGACGCCGCCGAATGGCACGTGCGGCTGGCTGGCGGTGCCGTGATTGACGTGGACCATCCCGACATCGAGCTGTTCGGTGTAGGCCAGCGCGGTCGCGAGGTCCCTGG
>NZ_JBSFPX010000337.1:0-3578 GCF_053588415.1 Mycobacterium sp. NPDC003449 | reverse complement strand
TCTTCTTCCGCGACCAGAACCTCGACCACGCCGCCCAGATCGCGTTCGGTGCCCAGTTCGGCGATGTGACACCCGGCCACCCGTACGAAGGGGATTCCGCGCCAGCGGGTTTCCCGCAGATACATACGGTGTCCCCGGCCGCCTACGACCACCGGTACGGCACCAGGTACCGCAGGCGGCAGAGCCCGAACGGGCCCGGCTGGCACGCCGACGTCACACCCCTGATCAATCCACCGTCACATTCGATCCTGCGGGCCGAATCGGTACCCGCCTACGGTGGTGACACCCAGTTCACCAATGTCGCGGCGGTATACGCCGGGCTCTCGGAATCGGTGCGGGCATTCGTCGACAAGCTGCGCGCCGAGCATCGGTTCGGTTCGGCGGTATCGGCCGAACGCAGCACCGAGAAGATCGGCGATCTGGTCCGCGACAATCCGCTCGCCTCCATTCACCCGGTGGTTCGGGTGCATCCCGAAACCGGTGAGCGGGTGTTGTACGTCAATCCGTCCTTCACCCGGGAGATCGTCAATCTGGCTCCGCGCGAAAGCCGGCACGTCCTCGACCTGCTGTTCGAGGAGATCGCCCGTCCGGAATACTCGGTCCGGTTCAAGTGGGAACCCGCGAGCGTGGCCTTCTGGGACAACCGCGCGGCGCTGCATCTGGCGCCCAAGGACTTCGAACACCTCGAGGGTGACCGGGTGCTGCACCGGATCACCCTGGTCGGCGACGTTCCGGTGGGACCCGACGGTGTTGCGTCCGAGTCGATTTCGGGTGACTACTTCGGGGCCGCCTGATCATGTCCACGGTGCTGTCCTGGCCGGAACGGGCCGCGCGGACCTGGGCCGGGGACGGACTGGTCGACCCGCGTACCGCGGTCCGCCGGGCCCAGCGCACACCGCGGGTGCCACGCGGTGTGCGGCGTCTGCTCGGTCCGGTGCTGCTGGTCGCGGCGTGGCAGCTGGCCTCGACGACCGGCGTCTTCGACGCCCGCACGGTGCCCGCGCCGAGCCGGGTGCTGCACACGGCGTGGGGTCTGATCGCCGACGGATCCTTCCAGGAGCACCTCACCGCGAGCCTGCTGCGGGTCGGTTACGGGCTGGCATTCGGTATCGCCCTCGGGCTGGTGCTGGCCCTGCTGTCCGGGCTGTCGCGGGTGGGGGAGAACTTCGTCGACGCGAATATGGAAGTGCTGCGGGCGGTTCCGAACTTCGCCCTGGTCCCGCTGCTCATCGTGTGGTTCGGGATCAGCGAGGTGCCCAAGATCGTGCTGATCACCCTGGCCGTCGCGGTCGCCATCTACATCAACACCTTCAGCGCAATCCGCAGCGTCGACGCGGCCCTGGTGGAGGCGGCACGGTCGTTCGGCGCCGGGCGCGCCGAGCTGATCCGCCGGGTGATCCTTCCCGGCTCGTTGCCCGGATTCCTGATCGGCCTGCGCCTGGCGCTGACCGCGTCCTGGTTGTCGCTGATCTTCGCCGAGACGATCAACGCCAAGAAGGGGCTCGGCCGGATGATGACCGATGCCCGCGAGTACTTCCAGATCGACGTGGTGTTCGTGCTGATCGCGGTCTACGCGGTCCTCGGCCTGCTGTCGATCCTGGTGGTGCGGTTCCTGGAGGCCCGCTTGCTGACCTGGAGACGGGCCTATGACGGCGACTGACACCGGGCCGGAGGCGGCTCAGGCGGTGGCGGACGATGCTGTGGTGATCGCCACCGACATCCGGAAACGGTTCGGCGACAACGTCATTCTCGACGGCCTTGAGCTGCGGATCCGGGCGGGCGAGTTCGTGGCGTTGCTCGGGCGCAGCGGCTCGGGCAAGAGCACCTTCCTGCGGGCACTCGCTGCACTCGACGGCGATGTCGACGGTCAGCTGCGGGTCCCGCAGCGGCGGGCGATCGTGTTCCAGGATCCGCGGCTGTTGCCGTGGCAACGGGTCCTGGCCAACGTCGTGATCGGCCTGCCTTCCACCGCCCCGGTGCGGGACCGCGCCAGGGCCGCGCTCGCCGAGGTCGACCTCGCCGACAAGGCCGAGGTGTGGCCGCGCACGCTGTCCGGCGGCGAGGCGCAGCGGGTTGCGCTGGCCCGGGCGCTGGTTCGCGAGCCGCAACTGCTGCTGCTCGACGAACCATTCGGCGCGCTCGACGCGCTCACCAGGATCAAGATGCACGGTCTGCTGCTGGAACTGTATCGCCGGCACACCCCCGCGGTCCTGCTCGTCACCCACGATGTCGACGAGGCGATCGTGCTGGCCGACCGGGTGATCGTGCTCTCCGACGGCGTCCTCTCGCTGGACGTCGAGGTCACCGTGCCCAAACCGCGCCTGCGTGATTCCGCCGAATTCGCCTCGCTCCGAAGGCGTCTGCTCGCCCAGCTCGGTGTCGAGCCGGACCAGTCCTGAACCGAAATGAGGTTTCCACGTGTCGTTCATCGCCGTCTGGCGGCGCCGGTGCGCCGCACTGCTGTTGGTGCCCCTGCTCGCCTGCGGGTGCGGGTTGACCGACGACGATGCCGACCAGGCCGTCGACACGGTCCGGATCGCCAGCCACAGTGAGGTTCCGGAAGGAACCAGGATCGTCGTCGCCGAGCAGAACGCGACACAGTCCCTGCCGTGGAACCTGGCCAATGCCGGCCAGGGCACGTCCTATCAAGTCGAGTTCGCCGACTTCAGTGGCGGCGCCGCGGTGATCGAGGCGCTGCGGTCCGGTGCGGCCGATGTCGGGTCGATCGGGGAGGCGCCGGTTCCGATCGCGGTGGACAGCGGGGTGACCGATCTGGTGACGGTCGGCCTGCAGGCCAATCCGGGCACCAGCGGCGGCTACTATCTCGTGGCCCGGCCCGACAGCGGGATCACCTCGATCGAGCAGCTGCGTGGAAAGCGGGTCGCCTATCCGCCCGGCTCGGGCAGGCATATGATCACCGCGGCGCTGCTGAAACGGCACGGTCTTGATCTCAGGACCGATGTTCAGCCGGTGGAACTGGCTGGGGCGGAGGTTGTCCCGACCTTCGCCTCCGGAGCCGTCGAAGCGGCGATCGTGCTGGGCAACCAGTACTACCAGTTGGGTGAACCGCCGATCCTCGGCGACGGCAAGGGCATCAACACCGGCATCCAGACGCTGATCGTGCACCGCGACATCCTCGGCGACCCGGCGAAGGTGGCCGCCATCGGTGATTACCTGGGCCGGGCCGTGGCGGCCAACAACTGGAAGGACACCCATGCCGAGGCCTGGATCAACGCGTACTACGTTGAACAGCAGGGCATCACGTTCGACCAGGGCAGGCGGCTCTACGACGAGGACGGCGTCGCGTCCTATTACCCGATCGACGCCGCATCCACCGCGCTGTTCCAAACCGTCGCCGACGGCCTGCACGGCACCGGCACCACCAAATCCCATGTCGATCTCAAACCGTATGTCGACGGTCGCTACAACGACATCGTCAACGCCCAGAACCAGCTCGACAACGTGACACCCAAGTCGCTGACATCCTAGTACTACAGCCGCACTTATTTCCTGGGTGATCGGCGTGTCGTTGTGTGACACTGGGATTTGCCAGGCATGTTGCTTATGTGACTGATGGG
>NZ_JBSFPX010000336.1:0-3665 GCF_053588415.1 Mycobacterium sp. NPDC003449 | reverse complement strand
CCGCCCACGCCACCTGCAGCACCGTATTCACCGTCACACCCAACCGGCGCGACAATGCCTGCACCTCAGCGGTAAGCGACTGCCCCACAACAGCACTCACTTCACGGGGACGATCCAGCACCGCCCTGGCCCGCGCATCGGCGGCAATCAGCGTCGGTTCGGGCAAATCACTCAGATACTGCGACCACGCCGCCAAACCCTCCTCACGGTCCTGCTTCCCAACCCACCGCAAGAAGTCCCGATACGACCCTGCTGCAGGCAATGCACGCCCACCGCCAACCTCGTCATAGCAAGCCACCAACTCGCCCAACAAGATCGACGTCGACCACCCGTCCACTACCAGATGGTGCATCAGCACCGACAACACCCACTCGGACTCACCGAGCCGCACCAACCCGAACCGCACCAGAAAATCACGCGACACATCGAATCGCCGCGACTCCTGATCAGCCAGGACCCGCTCCAACTCAACCTCACGCTCAGCCGCCCCATACGACCGCAGATCCACCTCAAACCACGGCACCCGCCGGCCACCCAGCACCAACTGGCGGGTCACACCACCCTCATCGTCGACAAACACCGCCCGCAACGCCGCATGACGCTCAACCAGCCGATCCACCGCCAACCGCAACCGATCCGCATCCAACGAACCACCCAACGCCACACGCACACTCACCGTGTACGGATCGACCGTCTCACCCTCAGCCAGCCGGGCATGAAATAGCAACCCCTGCTGCAACGGCGACAACGGCCACACATCCCGCAACGACGGGCGGGTCGAAGCAGTGGTGTCGGTCCGGTTTTCGTCGAGTCGTTCTTGCATAATTCCTCTTTGATCGATCACTGTGGTTGCTGGGTTGCCGTTGATTCGATTGGTGGGCTGTACTCAGCGGGTTTGGAAGAGGCACAACATAGGACCGCGTTCACAGGTTCAGCGGGTGGACCGCTGACCGACCCCTGAACCTGATGAACAGCGCGGCAGGACACCGCGCTGTTCATCAGAAACCTGGCGTCGGCTAATTGACCCAACCTTCTGCCAGCTGCGACTCCCATTGCGACAGTTCGGTTTGCGAGACATCAGCCAACACATCGGAGGGGGTGAGCGCACTGATGTCCTCGGTCAGGCCGACGGCAAGCTGCTCAACGAGCGTTGTCCAGACCTGACACAGCTGTCGCACATCGTCATCGCCCAGCACGGTGGCCAGATGGTCGACGGCGATCTGCACCTGTGCGTCATCGCCGCGGCCCGTTGTGCAGGCGTTGATCGAGATTTCGTTCAATGGCACCATGTCCGGATCGCCTGCGGGATCGGCGAATTCCAGGCCGGTGGCATCGAAATCGGCGCTGTTCAAGCGGCCCAGGTAGTTGAACGCGATCTGCCCCGGTTGGTGGCGGCTGAGCGCGTCGCTGGTCTGGGCATCCGCGTAACGCAGTATGCCGTAACCGATCCCGTTGTCGGGTACCTGCGCAAGCTGCTCCTTCACCCGTTTGATCGCCTCGACAACTGTCCCTTCGGCACCGCGTCCTGATTCGCGGTCCAGGCCGCTCAGGTCGGGCCGGGTCGGGAACAGCGCGGTGAACCAACCCACCGTCCGGGACACATCGGCTTCTGGGAAGACCGAGGTCTCCCTGCCGTGCCTTTCGACCATGATCAGCGGGGAAGACCAGTCTTGTCCGCGGTCACGCCGCCAGGTGGCGACCGCCAGCGCCAATGTGGCCACGAGTGCCGTGTCGATTCCACACCGCAACATGGCGGACAGCCTGTCGAGCAATTTCTCGGTGATGTCCGTGGGTAGCGATATCACCACACGGGCCACGTCGGTTGCCCGGTCTCGCCCGGCATCAAGCCGGCGTTGCCCCAACGGGGGCTCGTCGCCTGCCACCACACCGAGCCAATACGGCAGCTCGGCTTTCTTTGCCTCAAGGGCAGCCGGCGCCGCCAGTTCCGCTGCCCACCGGCGCATCGAGGTGCGCACCGGAGCCAGGGATGCGGTGACGCCAAGCGCGGCTTGCCTGGACGCATCGGCGAAATCCTCGAGGAGGATGTTCCAGGACACCGCGTCGACCGCCACGTGGTGGGCCACCCACAGCAACCGGCTCTCACCGGTGGACAGGTCGTCGGGGCGTAGCCACACCAATGCCAGCACTCGCCCCTTAGCCGGGGCGAGCCGCTGCACCGCGGCGCTGTGCGCCGCAGCGGCTGCGGTCGCGAATCCCGACGAACCGGGAAGGCTATCCGAGTCCAGGTGCACTGTTGTCAGCACATCGTCTACCGCAACGGAACCGGGCTCACTGAACTCCCACCGCCAGCGCTGGGATTCGCGCCAGAACCGGGACCGCAGCGCGTCGTGACGGTCGACCACGGCCTGTAAAGCCTGCACCAGCTGCTGGTGGGTGAGGTCGACGGCTACCCGCGAAATCACCGATTGGTGGAAGTGCTCCGTCGAGCCTTCGTTATCGGCCAACATCTGCATGATCGCCGTCAAGTCGGCTTCTCCGACTCCGTCCTCGGCGGCATCCGGGCTCGGTTGCACTGCAACGACGTTCGCGAGTGCGCGGGCGGTGCGGTGCTCGAAGATCTGGCGGGGTGTGACGTGGCACCCCAACCGCCCCAACGGCGTGACCGCGCGGATGCTGATGATGCTGTCGCCGCCGAGTTCGAAGAAGTCATCAGTCACGCTGACCTGATCATGACCAAGAACATCGGCGAACACTCCGGCGATCAGCGCCTCGGTGTCATTACCCGGCTCGACATACTCGCCAACACTGACCTCAGGTTCAGGCAACCGACCCCGATCAACCTTGCCGCTGGCCGCCAACGGCAATGACGGCAACACCATCACCACCGCGGGCACCATGTGCCCCGGCAACCGCCCCGCAGCGAACTGCTTGATCTGCCCGGCCAACTGCTCATCACCAGCACCCGCCGAACTCACATAAGCCACCAACTGAGGCGTCAGACCAGGCCGATCAAACACAGTGACCACCGCCTGAGCCACCGCCGGGTGCTCAACCAACGCCTTCTCGACCTCACCGGACTCCAAACGCTGGCCACGAATCTTGAGCTGGAAATCCGAACGCCCGACAAACTCCAGACGCCCATCATCACCCCACCGCACCAAATCACCCGTGCGATACAACCGCGACCCATCCGACCCAAACGGATCAGCCACATACCGCGACGCGGTCAACCCCGGACGTCCTGCATATTCCCGAGCCAACTGCGCACCGCCGATAAACAACTCACCCACAACCCCCGGAGGAACCGGACGCAACCACCGATCAAGCACCCACACCCGCGTATTGGCGACCGGACCCCCAATCGGCGCTCCCCCAACACCGGCAACAGCCCCGTCACCGCCAACCTCACCCGCAACCGCAAACACCGTCGCCTCGGTCGGCCCATACAAATTCGTCACCGTCGCCGAACACACCCGACCAACGGCCTCCACCAACGACCGCTGCAGCGACTCACCACCAACCCACAGCGACTCCAACGAACCCAACGCATCACGATGAGCCGCCGCCCCCACAAAGGTGCTCAGCATCGTCGGGACAAAGAACGCCACCGTGACCTCATGCTCACGGATCAACCCCGCCAAGTAATCCGGATCGCGGTGCCCGTCCGGACGCGCAATCACCAACTGCGCCCCCACCGACAACGC
>NZ_JBSFPX010000335.1:0-3693 GCF_053588415.1 Mycobacterium sp. NPDC003449 | reverse complement strand
GCCGCCACCGTCGCGACGGTGGCGGCCGAGGCCGTCATTCTGGTACTGCTGGCGGTGCCCGCGTCGCGGTGCTGGGGTGTGCTGTTGGGCGTCTGCTTTCACTCGGTGCTGGCGCTGGCCTCGTTCTACGATTTCGCCACGATCGTGTTCGCGGTCTACCTGCTGCTCGTCCCGACCGAGGTGTTCGCCGCCCTGGCGCCCCGCGACCGGGCGTTGCGACGGCTGGCGCTCGGCGGCCTGGCCGCGCATGTCCTGCTGAGCATCTGGGCCTACCTGGCCGATACGGCGAGAAGCCCGGTCGGGCTGCCCTGGTACACCGTGTTGGTCGCGGCCTGGTTCGTCGCGGTGGGCCCGTTCATGGTCGCGCTGGTGCGCGGCTATCTGGCGGCGCGGGCGGCGGGTGTCGCATCGCCGCGCTGGAACCTGCGGCCGGTGGTGCTGCTGATCGTGCCGCTGCTGGCGTTCGCCAACGGTGCCGCACCGTTTCTGGGCCTGAAAACCGTTGCCAGCTACTCGATGTTCAGCAATCTGCACACCGAGGACGGGCGGACCAACCATTTCCTGCCCGCGGTGTCCGCGGTCGAATCCGCCGGTTTCCAGCGCGATACGGTCGAGGTGAGCGCGCTGCATCTGCCGCAACGTCCCCGGCTCGACACGGTGCATCGCGCGCTGGGCGGCGTGACCTACCTACAGCGACAGTCCCGCTGGATTTCCGAGCCGCCGCCGGTCCGGGTCCCGTGGCTGGAGCTCAGGCGCACGGTGCTGCTGTGGCAGGGCGCGGACATCGGCGGTATCCACATCGCATATGTGCGCGACGGGGCGCCCCGGGTGGTGCCCGACGCCATATCGGATCCCGTTCTGGGAGCACCACTTCCGTGGTGGCAGCGGCACCTGCTGGCGTTCCGAGCGGTCGATTCGGGCTTCGGGCCGGACATCTGCCGGTGGTGACGCCCGCTCAGTGCTGCCCTTTGGGACCGGACCGGAAGATCGCCGCGAGTTCCTCGCGTGAGCTGGCCCCGACCCGTTGGCAGGCGCGGTAGAGGTGGCCCTCCACGCTGCGCACCGACACCACCAGACGGTCAGCGATCTGGCGGTTGGACAGCCCGGCGACGACGAGTTCGGCGATCTCGCGCTGCCGACGGGTCAGCGGCTGCCCGGCCGGATTGCGCAGTGCGGGTGTGCACAGTCCGCCGCACTCCTCGGCGAGTTCCTGGGCGAGCGCGGCGGCGTACATGCTGCGCTTGCTCTGGCCGGTGCGGCCGAACGCGACGGCGGCCTGCGCGGTGGCGTCGGCGGCCGTGGCGCGATCCCCGATGGCCCGGTAGGCATCGGCGGCCGCGAGCAGGCCGGCACCGTCGTCGGCGGCCAGGGCTTCGGCGTGGCGGGCGACGGTATCGGCCAGCGGGAAGCCCAGCTTGCCCGCGAGCTCGCGGGCCCGGGCACTGCCCGAGGCATCGCCCCACTGGACGGCCGCCTGCAGGCAGGCGAGCTCATGCGTCGGCTGATCGCGTTCGGCGGCGAGCCGGGCGGCCTCGACGACGACGCCGATCGCGTCGGTCAGGGCACCGCCCGCAGCCAGCGTCCACCCGGTGACCACCGACAGCGCCGTCTGCATGTACACGTAGTCCTCGGGTACCAGCTCGCGGGCCTGGCCGAGAGCCTCCTGCGCCGCGCCGGCCTGGCCGAGCTTGGCGTGCGCCTCGGCGAGGGCGAAGCAGCTGGCCGCGGGTAGAGCTGTTGTCACATCGTGAGTTTCGGCGCCGGCACGGGCCTCGTAGAGGTGTTTGACGGCGTCGCCGACATCCGAGCGGATCAACTCGGCATGGCCGAGCAGGAAGGCCAGGTTGGCGTAGGCGAGGCCGGGAACGTCGCGCGCCGAATCGTCCAGCTGCGCCGCCGTGCGCACGCACGCCTCGATGCGGCCCGTCAACCGGCAGGCCCGGCCGTACACCCCGCCGAACCAGAACCGCATGGGCGACGATTCGAACGACGTGTTGGCCCTGGCGATGGCCTGCTCGGCGACCTTATCGATATCGTCGACGTGCCCCAGCGCGCCGAGCGCCATCATCAGCGCGATCGAGGCCAGCATCGCGTGGATATCGGTGAGCCCGACGGAGTTCAACGCTGCCCGCGCGTTGACCTCGGCGATGCGACAATGCCCGAGCACCGCATCGACACCGGCCTGGACCGCCAGACGCTCCATCCGCTGCGATTCGGATTCCGTTGTCGTGGAATGCTTTTCCAGCAGTTCGGCGGCCTCGCGGGCGCGGCCAAGCATCCAGGTCAGGTTCGCCGCCCGCAGGGTCGCCCAGTGGTGGCGGTCCGGTCGCTGCTGGGTGCTGATCTCGCGCAGCACCTCTTCCGCGTCATCGCCGCGGCTCAGCAGGAACAGCGTCATGGCCCGCATCGGCGCGGCTTCGGCTACCCCGCATTCGGCTGCGGCGGCGGCGAACCGGTCGGCCGCATCGGGATCGAGCAGCGTGGTGGCGCACCGGGCCGCGGTGAGGAACAGGTCCGGATCCGGCGGCAGGTTGGAGTTCAGCGTCAGCAGCGCGCGCCGTACGGTGGCCCGCATATCGGTGTCGGGGTCGGCGGCGAGCCGTTGCGCGAGCCTGCCCCGGATCCTCGACAGGTGCATCTCCCCCGCGGTGGCCCGGCGCAGTTCGCCGTACAGCGGATGGGCCAGCCGCGCCACCAAGTCCCGTCCCACCCGTTCGACGGAGATCAGCCGCATCTGCTCGGCGATCTCGAGGGCGTCGGGCTCCACCAGATCGCTCAGGACGTCGACGCCGAGCGGCTCGCACTGCGACAAGGTGTCGAGCACCAGGGCCAGCCCAGGGGTGAGCTGCCCCAGCCGCCGGCTGACCATATCGGTGATGCTCTGGGACACCGCGACATCGCCGTCCCACATCCACATTCCCGCCGAGAGCCGCATCCGCCCGGCCGACACCTGGTCCTTGACCAGCTGCAGCAGGTACAGCGCGTTACCGCCGGTGAGTTGCCACAGCCGGTGCGCGCTGCGACTGTCCACGGGTCCCGACAGGGCCGATTCGATCAGGGTGGTCGCTCCAGCGGCCGACAGCGGTTCCAGGTCGATCCGGTCGAGCAGGCTGTCCTTCCACAGCGCGGTCACCGCGTCCGGCTCCGGCCCGCCCGGCCGGGCCGTGACCACCAGCCGCACCCCCTGGGTCTGGGCCAGTTGGTGCACCACATGGGCCGAGAGCCCGTCGAGCAGGTGGGCGTCGTCGACACCGATGACGACTTTGCCCTGGCGCTGTTGGGCGACGAAGGAGTCGATCACCCGGCGCACGTTCGGCAGCGGGTCGCACATGCTCTGGGTGATCGACCCGATAAAGGCGCCGAGCGGGATCGCGCGGGCCGATTCGGTTCCGACGAACCAGCTGGTCCGGTGTCCCGAGGCGGCGGCATGGCTGATCGCCTCGCGGGCCAGCCTCGTCTTCCCGACACCGGCCGTGCCGACGATCAGGACGCCGTGGTGGCCGCCAGGGCCGCCGATGGCACGCCGGATTGCCGCGAGTTCCTGTTCACGTCCAGCCAGCTTCATCGCAGCCCGTACCCGTAGTAGCCATCACCGAGTCCTGCGATTGCCCAGGATATGGCCTGAAAGGGCGCCGAGGAGCGAAAACGGCGCAGTTCGCCGTTCCAGCCGGACCCCCGGCTGGAAGACCGACT
>NZ_JBSFPX010000334.1:0-3729 GCF_053588415.1 Mycobacterium sp. NPDC003449 | reverse complement strand
ACCTGTAAAAGGCCATATCAGAAAAATCCGATCACAAAAACAAGACACCAAAAACTGGCATCAAAAAACATCCACCCCTAAACGGGAAAAAGAGGCAGACAAAAAACAACAAACAAAAACCACCAAACACACTATTGAGTTCTCAAACAACAGACCTGCATTTTCGCCCCGTTTTGGGGCAACCCCGCCAGCTTAATGCTTTTCCGGCGGGAGAGTCAAGTCGCACTCTTTGGCTTGTTTCATCCAGTCTGAGGCAACCCCGCCAGCCTAGTACCGATCTGGCGTGGACGTCAAGTCCTGATCTCCGGCCCCTCCGGTCAACCGCGGTCGAGACCGCTGTGTCCGTCGGGCACTTGCTAAGAGCTTACCCTCTCGATCTCCGCACCCAAACTCACCAGGTTCTCCACGAACAACGGGTAGCCCCGATCGATGTGGAAAACGTCGTGGACCTCGGTGTCTCCGTCCGCGACCAGACCGGCCAGCACCAGGCCGGCGCCGGCCCGGATGTCCGAGGACCACACCGGCGCACTCGAAAGCTGCGGGATCCCGCGGACCACCGCGTGGTGCCCGTCGGTCCGCGCGTCGGCTCCGAGCCGGATCATCTCCTCGACGAACCGGAATCGGGCCTCGAATACGTTCTCGGTGATCATCGACGTTCCGTCGGCGACCGCGGCCAACCCGATCGCCATCGGTTGCAGGTCGGTGGGGAACCCCGGGAACGGGAGCGTCGCGACGTTCACGGCCTTCGGCCGCTCGTACTGCACGACCCGGAATCCGTCGTCGTTCTGGGTGACCGTCGCGCCGGCGTCGTGCAGCTTGTGCAACACCAATTGCAGATGCTGCGGGTCCACCCCCCTGACCGAGATGTCCCCCCGGGTCATCGCCGCGGCGATCCCCCAGGTGGCCGCGACGATCCGGTCGCCGATCACCCGGTGCTCGGTCGGATAGAGCCGCTCCACGCCGGTGATCGTCAACGTCGGCGTCCCGGCACCGGTGATCTGGGCGCCCATCTGGTTGAGCATCGCGCACAGATCGACCACGTCGGGTTCCCTGGCCGCGTTGTGAATCGTCGTAACGCCATCGGCGACAACGGCAGCCATCAGGATGTTCTCGGTGGCCCCCACCGAGGGGAACTCCAGCTGGATCTCGGCGCCGTGCAGGTGATCGGCCTCGGCCACCACACAGCCGTGCTCGATATTGCAGGTGGCCCCGAGCTGGCGCAGCCCCGCCTGGTGCATATCCAGCGGCCGCGATCCGATCGCGTCGCCCCCGGGAAGCGCGACCTTGGCTTTCTTGCAGCGGCCGACCAACGGGCCCAGCACACACACCGAAGCGCGAAACTGCCGGACCGCGGCGAAGTCGGCGTCGTATTTGGGCTCGTCGGGGGAGGTGATCCGCACGGTCGCACCGTCGAGTTCCACGGTGGCACCGAGCCCCCGCAACACCTCTGCCATCAACGGAACGTCGAGGATGTCGGGGCAGTTGGTGATCGTGCTCGTCCCCTCGGCCAGCAATGAAGCGGCCATCAGCTTCAGCACGCTGTTCTTCGCGCCCCCGACGGCTACTTCGCCTGATAACCGGCTACCTCCGGTCACCACGAAACGCTCGCTCACGCGGGTCAGTGTAGACAGGCCGTGGTCCGGTTTCAGAATGCTCGGCGAGATCCGCGTGGCCCGAATGTCATGTGCCCAGGCCGGGTACGGTTCAATCATGGCTGTTCACCTCACCCGCATATACACCCGTACCGGCGACGACGGGACCACCGGGCTCAGCGACTTCAGCCGGGTGTCGAAGAACGACGCGCGACTGGCCGCCTACGCCAACTGTGACGAGGCCAACGCCGCCATCGGGGTGGCCATCGCACTCGGGAATCCGGGCCAGCAAATCGAGGCGGTATTGCGGCAGATTCAGAACGACCTGTTCGACGCGGGCGCCGACCTGTCCACCCCGGTGGTGCAGAACCCCGAGTATCCGCCGCTGCGGGTGCCGCAGGGCTACATCGAGCGGCTGGAGAAGTGGTGCGATGAGTTCAATGACGGCCTGCCCGCACTGAATTCGTTCATCCTGCCCGGCGGAACTCCCCTGTCGGCGCTCCTGCAGACCGCTCGGACCGTGACTCGCCGCGCCGAGCGTTCGGCCTGGACTGCCGTGGAAGCGCACGGGGATTCGGTCAGCGTCCTGCCGGCCAAATACCTCAACCGGCTGTCGGATCTGCTGTTCATCCTGTCGCGGGTGGCCAACCCGGACGGTGACGTGCTCTGGAAGCCCGGCCAGGATCAGTAGTTGCGCCTGCGGGTCCGCGATGACGGGCGCGACTCCAGCCAGGAGGTGAAGGCGGTCAGGGCACCGCGGTCGAGTGCGATCTCGTAGCCGCGACGCCGTTCCGGACTGGTGTCGCGTAGTTCGAGCACGACGATCTGGTGGGTCATGATGTCGAACTCGTCGCCCCGCGGCGCACGGCGCGACACCACTTCCAGGCCTCGCCGGCTCAGCCGGCGGTCCGGCCACCAACGGATGCTGGACAGCCGGTAGAACCCGGCCTCACCACCGCGGTACCGCATGACGCCGTGGCGCCAGCCGTGGCCGCCGACCGCGGGGAAATCCCGCAGGATCGCCGCGGTTCCGCCGACCTGGCGCAGTTTCCACAGCCGGTAACACAGGGCGCCGACCAGCACCAGGAGCACACCGACGAGCGCGACCATGACCAACATGGACGCGCTCATCGGCAACCTAGTCGATCTGGCCGAGGGCGCGCAGCCGCGCCCGACCCCACGCCGCGGTCTGCTCGTCGTCGGACTCGGCGTCCTGCTTGGCGGAGTCGGCGTCGATCTCGGACTCGAACTGTGCGTTCTCCACCAGGATCCGGACCGTCTCCTCGGTCACCGACAGGAAACCGCCGTCGACCGCGATCCGCAGATCGTCCTCGCCATCACGCTCGACCCGGACCATCGCATCGTCGACCAGCTGGGCCACCAGCGGAATATGCCGCGGCAGGATGCCGATCTCGCCGGCGGTGGTCCTGGTGAACACGAACATGGCCGGACCGGACCAGAGCTCACGCTCGACGGCGACGACTTCGACGTTCAAATCAGCCATGTCACACCACCTCTCGCACTCGATTAGCCACAGCGCTCATCACAGCTTGGCGCCGAGGCTTTCGGCCTTCTTCGCCAGGTCGTCGAGACCACCGATGAGGAAGAACGCCTGCTCGGGCAGGTGGTCGAACTCCCCCTTGGCCAGCTTGTCGAAGGCCTCGACGGTCTCCTTGAGCGGCACGGTAGAGCCGGGCTGGCCGGTGAACTGCTCGGCGGCCATCATGTTCTGGCTGAGGAACCGCTCGATCTTACGGGCCCGGTAGACCAGCACCTTGTCCTCCTCGGACAGCTCGTCGATACCGAGGATCGCGATCAGGTCCTGAAGGTCCTTGTAGCGCTGCAGGATTCGGATGACCTCCTGCGCGACGCGGTAGTGCTCGTCACCGACGACGCTCGGGTGCAGGATCGTCGAGGACGAGGCCAGCGGGTCCACCGCGGGGAAGATGCCCTTGGAGAACACCGCACGCGAAAGCTCGGTGGTGGCGTCCAGGTGCGCGAAGGTGGTGGCCGGTGCCGGGTCGGTGTAGTCGTCGGCGGGCACGTACACGGCCTGCATCGAGGTGATGGAGCGGCCACGCGTCGAGGTGATGCGCTCCTGCAGCTCACCCATCTCGTCGGCCAGCGTCGGCTGGTA
>NZ_JBSFPX010000333.1:0-3819 GCF_053588415.1 Mycobacterium sp. NPDC003449 | reverse complement strand
GCAGGTGATGATCATCCATTGGTGGCCCCAGCGTTTCATCTGCAGGAACCCGATGGCGGCCGCACATCGCATCGCGAAGACCGTGAGGATCATGCCGAAGACCATCGACTTCTCGCCCGGCCCGGCCGAGCCGCCGACCCACAGTTCGTTGTAGTGCCAGAAGTAGCCGGCATCGAACATGTTGCCCCAGCCGATCATCAGCACCCGGTTGACCAGGGTGTGGTTGGCCACCAGATCCAGCGCCCAGCCCAGGCTGTTGAGCATCCCGTCGATCAGCACCAGATAGCCGATGAGGGTGACGATCATCGGCCGCACCGACAACCCGGCGCGCTGGGCCTGACGTTGCAGCCAAACCCCGCGCATGAAGATGGGGAAGCCGATCAGACCGGGCACCCACATACCCATCAGCGCGGCGCCGACGATCATCCACTTATCGGCCAGTCGTTGGGCCAGCTGGGATTCCTCGTGGTGGTCCTCGAGGCTGACCGAGCCGGATCCCGCGCCGAGCGCCGACGACGTCACAGCTCCCACCATCCGCGGGTGAAGGACATGTACAGCTGGATTCCGAACATCGCGAGCAGGTAGCCGTAGATGACGATCTGCAGCACGATGAGCGCCTTCTTGCGCTTTCGTTCCTTCTCGTCCACAGGGGTCACTCCTTCCTAGTTCGGTGTGGTCGATTGATCGGTGGGGGCCAGGCTGGCCACGGCGACTTCGCGCAGGCCCTCGCTGATCGCCCCGTCGGTGGACAACGGGGCCAGAACACACGCCTCGGCCGCCGCCAGTTCCGTTGCACCCGAGGAGATCAACTGCGCCGCGGTCACCAGGACCCGGGTGGACGGCGGCTCGAAATGGAATGCCTCGTCGGCCGTCCGGATCGCGGTCGCACATCGGACGAGTCGCTCGGCGGTCGGCAATGCGACACCGGCCTCGGCGACGATCACCTCGGCCTCGCGCTCAGGCGGCAGATAGTTCATCGGCAGGGTGACGAAACGTTGCCGGAAGGACGGTTTGAGCTCTTTGAGCGAGCTGCGGTAGGCCGGATTGTACGAGCAGACCAGCATGAAGCCCTCGGGCGCCTCGACCACCTCACCCGCGCGGTCGAGGTAGAGGGTGCGACGGTGATCGGTCAACGAATGCAGGACGGCCAGCGAATCGTGGCGGGCTTCGACCACCTCGTCGAGATAGCAGATCGCGCCGGTCTTCACGGCCCGGGTGAGTGGCCCGTCGGTCCACACCACGTCGCCGCCGGTCACCATGAACCGCCCGACCAGATCGGAACTGGTGAGGTCGTCGTGGCAGCTGATGGTGACGACCGGCCTGCCCAGCAGCACGCCCATATGCTCGACCAGGCGGGTCTTTCCGCACCCGGTCGGGCCGGTGAGCATGACCGGTAGTCTTTGGTCGAAGGCCTGCTCGAAGAGGCTGATCTCGTTGCCATTTGAGTAATAGGTGTCGGTTTTCATGTTGTGACAAGCTCCCGATGGACGTGCGCGAGGACCCGTGGCAGGTCCTCGACGCGGCGGATACGTTGGGACCGGCGGCTTCCGAAAACCTCCGGCAGCGGGTCGACCCGGACCGGTCCGACCCCGACGTAGTACATCGAGACACCGGCCTCGGCGGCCTCCTCGACTGCGTGGGCGGCGTCGGCCCAGGCGTAGCGGCCCTCGTAGCCTTCGTCGGAGATCAGCCCGTCGCCGATCACGATCAGCAGGCGGCGTTCGGACGGCTGGTCCAGCAGGCGACTGGTAAGGTGGCGCAGCGGTGCACCGAGTCTGGTGTATCCGCCGGTGGACAACCCGAGGTCGCCCGGCGGTACGAATCGACGATCGCTGAAGTCTTTGAGGCAACCGACTTCGACGCGGTGCCTGGTGTTTCCGGTGAAGAAGAAGATGCCGTGCCGCTCGCGAGCCAGCGCCATCGCCCGGGACAGTGCGTCGGCACAGGCCAACTCGAGTTTGAAGATCCGACCACCGTGCACGCCCAACGACGAGCTGCCGTCCAGTAGCAGCGCGGTGGTGACATCGCGGTTGCTGGGCAACAGTTCGCGGAAGATCCGCGGTTCGACCGCCTCACCGGTCGTCACGTCGATGTAGTGGCTGACGTAGGACTCGACGTCGAGGTCGGAGCCGTCCTCCAGGCGGTTCTTCATGGCCCGGTGGGTGTGCTCGGCGAACCATTTCCGCAGCTCCGCCGAGACCGAGGCCGGCTGGTGGGGCTTGCCGGCATGGTGGCGTTCCAGTACCGCCACGTGATCGCGCAGGAAGGTCTTGGTCCACTCGTTCCATTCGGGATACGGGATGCCCTGCCGATGCTCGGGGGTGATGTCAAGATCGTTGTCCTGTGGCCGACTCGGCGGCGGAAGGTTGGGGTTGCGGACGCCGCCGTCCCCGCCCACCGGCACGGAATACGGTCGTGGCAGGCGCTTCTGAGTGGTGGTCCACGGCATCCTGCCGAAGCTGCGGCGCAGCTTGTCGGTGAGGCCCTGGGGCACCGTGAAGGCCAGCGGCAGCCGGCCCAGCAGCGGGTGAACATCGGGAACCTCGTCCGTGCGGGCCATCTCGACCGCTCGGTGCAGCATCTCGTCGGCGTCCAACGCGGCAGGCAGGGCTTCCAGGTCCGGCGCGATGCGCCGAAACTCGCCGAGCAGCCCCGGCCAGGTCGCGGTGATCCACCCCAGCGACACACCGGCCTCGACGATGGTGAGCGCCCGCAGTTCTCGCCTCGACAGCTCGTTGAGCCGGTACCCGCCGAGCAGCTCCTTGGACGGCGAGCACTGCAGCGCCACACCACATGTCAGGGTTCTGCGGCTCCAGTCGCGTGCCAGGTGCGGGTAGGGGACGTGGATGAAGTCCAGCGCCGGACTTACCCCGAAGGCGCGGTGTTGACCGGTGACCAGACGTACCCCCTCGCGGCGTTGCCCGCTCAGCGCGACCGCCGTCACGGCGCAACTGCGCTCGACGGCCATGGCGTGCTCATCGGAAAGCTCGGTCATCGTCAGAATGTGCCGATGTTGGAGAACATCCAGTACCAGAACCAGATCACCAGACCGGTTCCGCCCCAGGCTGCGACATAGCGGAGGATCTCCCAGATCCAATCCATTTCATACCTCCTTATTGGTCAGGCCACGAAGGGCGGTTGTCACCAATTTGGCCAGCATCGTGTCGCGGGCTTCGCCGTGTTCTGTCGTGGTCAGCACGCCGTAGAGCCCCAGCAGGAAGAACGTCGCACTGTAGAAGGCGTCGACTTCGGGGTGGACTTCGTCGTCGCCGCAGGCCCGTTCGATCTCGCGGACCAGCAGCACGATGATCGGATGGTCGGTCCATTCGTCGGTGCTCGGCCGCGTCGGGGAGAAGTGCAGCGCGAGCAACTCCTTGAACAGGCGCGGCCCGAACCGCTGTTCCAGGGCGCTGATCAGGTCGACCAGTCGGGTCAGCGCGGCGGCCAGATCGTGCGGACCGTCGAGGAAATGGGTGAACTCGGTTGCCATCCGGGCCTCTTCACGCCGTTCCAGTTCCAGCAGGACGTGCTCCTTGCTGGGGAAGTGGAAGAAGAACGTGCTGTGTGCCACCCCAGCCGCCGAGACGATCGCGCCGACGTCGGCACCGGCCATGCCCGCCACGGTGAACTCGGCGATCGCGGCGCCGAGTATGCGTTCCCGCGTCCGCAGCCGACGCAGTTGGCGCGCCGACTGTTTCACCTCAGGCGTCATCGTGTGCCCCTCTCAGTCCGAGAAGATTTCGCGGTTGACGGTGTGTAGGTAGGGGATGGCGAGGAAGGGGGTGATGTAGAAGATGTCGTAGAGCCACCAGCCGATGA
>NZ_JBSFPX010000332.1:0-3835 GCF_053588415.1 Mycobacterium sp. NPDC003449 | reverse complement strand
TATGACGCCGGGCTCTACGAGTCCGGGTTCGGCAGCGACTTCCGGGGATGGAACAGCAGCTACACCGGGGAACCGATCCCGCTGGATCAGATGCGGGAGTGGCGTTCGGCCGCGGTGAACCGGATCCTGTCCCTGCACCCGCGTCGGGTACTGGAGATCGGTGTGGGTTCTGGGCTCATCCTGTCGCAGGTCGCCCCGACCTGCGAGGAGTATTGGGCGACGGACTTTTCGGCGCCGACGGTCGCCAAGCTGCGTCGCGCAGTGGCCGAAGAACCCTGGGGCGGCCGGGTCCGTCTGCACGATCAGCCCGCGCACATCACCGACGGGTTGCCGCAGGCGTACTTCGACACCGTCATCGCCAACTCGGTGATCCAGTACTTCCCCAGCGCGGAGTACCTTGCCGAGGTCATCGACCGGGCCATGGAGCTGCTGGCCCCCGGCGGCCGACTGTTCCTCGGCGATGTGCGCAACCACAGCCTGCAGGGTGCATTCCAAACCGGAATCGCGTTGCAGCGCAGCGGCAGCGGCGCGGATGCCGGCGAGATCCACCAACGGGTGCAGCATGCGCTTCTCGGAGAACACGAATTACTGTTGGCCCCGGAGTTTTTCGGCACCTGGTCGTCCGATCACCCGTCGGTGGGTGGGGTGGACATACAGGTCAAACGGGGTTCATCGGACAATGAGCTGACCCGCTACCGCTATGACGTCATCATCCACAAGGTCCCGACCCCGGTGCGCTCGTTGGCGGGGGTGCCGGTTTGGGCGTGGAACGAGTGTGCGGGTCTGAGCGGACTGTATGCCGAACTGTCGTCGCAGCGACCGGAACTGATGCGCGTCAGCGGGATTCCCCGGACCGGGGTGATCGCCGACGTCACCATCGAGCAATCGCTGGCCGCCGGGCTCCCGCTCGGGGAAGTGCTCGCCCTCACCGACCACGCATCCGATACCGGCGTCACGCCCGAGCAGGTGTACGCACTCGGTGAGGCGGCCGGATATCGGGCGGTGGTCACCTGGGGAACCCAGCCCGGCACCATCGATGCGGTCTTCCTCGCGTCGACCGGTCACGAACCGGATTCCGCGTTGACCGATCTGTACCTGGCCCCCGTCGACGCCTGCGGGTGCGGTGGCCACGCCAACGACCCCCAGACCAATGCGAAGGTCGGCGCGGTGCGGCAATGGCTTGCCGAGCGGTTACCCGAATACCTGGTGCCGACCCAGATCGTGGTGCTCGATGAGCTACCGCTCACCACCTCGGGGAAGATCGACCGTAAAGCTCTGCCAGAGCCCACATTCGCCGCGACGGCTTTCCGGGCACCTCAGACTCTGACCGAGAAGACGGTTGCCGAGGCGTTCACCGAAGTGCTCGGCCTCGGCCGGGTCGGTCTTGACGATGACTTCTTCGCGATGGGCGGCGACTCGTTGATCGCCATCCGGGTGTGTTCCCGGCTGCAGTCGGCACTGGGCCGCGATGTTCCGGTGCGGTATCTGTTCAACGCGCCTACCGTCGGCGGGCTCGCCGAATATCTGGACCACAACCTCGGTGAGGCCGCCCGGCCTGCGCTGGCCCCGCAACCGCGTCCCGAGGTCGTCCCATTGTCCTATGCGCAGCACCGGCTGTGGTTCCTGGAGCAGTTGCAGGGGCCGTCACCGGTCTACAACATGGCAGTGGCGTTGCGGTTGGACGGGCATCTCGATGCCGATGCGCTCGGTCAGGCGCTGGCCGACGCGGTGGATCGGCATGAGAGTTTGCGCACGGTGTTTCCCGCGACGGCGGGGGTTCCGCGACAGGTGGTGGTGGAGGCCGGACAGGTCGATCTCGACTGGCAGGTAGTGGATGCCCGTGGTTGGCCGGCGGCCCGGCTGGAGGACGCCGTCGCGGCGGTGGCGCGGCACAGCTTCGATCTGGCGGCCGAGATTCCGTTACGGGCCACGGTTTTCCGGGTGGGTGTGGATGAGCATGTGCTGGTGGCGGTGGTGCATCACATCGCGGCCGACGGTTGGTCGATCGCCCCGTTGGTGCGTGATCTGGGGGTGGCATATGCCGCCCGGTGCGCGGGTCAGGCCCCCGGCTGGACGGCGCTGTTTGCGCAATACGCCGATTACACGTTGTGGCAACAGGAGTGGCTGGGATCGGTATCCGATCCGGATAGTGTGATCGCCGATCAGGTGGCGTACTGGGAGCAGGCGTTGGCCGGGTTGCCGGAGCGGTTGGAGTTGCCGACGGATCGGCCGTATCCGGCGGTGGCCGATTACCGTGGCGGGACTGTTTCGGTGGATTGGTCTGCGGAGTTGCAGCAGTGGGTGGCTCGGGTGGCTCGTGAGCACAATGCGACCAGTTTCATGGTGGTGCAGGCCGCTTTGGCGGTATTGCTGTCTGCGTTGAGCGCCAGTGACGATGTGGCCGTGGGGATCGCGACCGCCGGGCGGGGTGATCCGGCGCTCGATGAGTTGGTGGGGTTTTTCGTCAATACCTTGGTGTTGCGGGTGGATCTGTCTGGTGATCCCGCCGTCGGCGAGGTGGTGGAGCAGGTGCGGGCGCGCAGCCTGGCGGCGTTCGAGCATCAGGATGTGCCGTTCGAGGTATTGGTGGAGCGGCTCAACCCGGCCCGCAGCCTGACCCACCACCCGCTGGTACAGGTCCTGCTGACCTGGCAGAACCTGCCCTGGAACAGTAAGGGTCCCGTTGCGGGGCTTTCATTGGGGGATGTCCAGGTGGTCCCCCTGGAAGCCGAAACCCAGACTGCTCGTTCCGATCTGGTGTTCGCGCTGGCCGAACAGTTCGACGATGTCGGCGAGCCGGCAGGCATCTCGGGAACGGTGGAGTTCCGTACGGATGTGTTTGATGCGGTGAGTGTCCAGGCACTGATCGCGCGGTTGGAGCGGGTGTTGGTGGCGATAACTGCGGACCCGTCGCGTTCGTTGTCGTCGGTGCAGATGCTCGATGCCGCCGAGTGTATGCAACTTGATGGGTTGGGTCGTCGGGGTGTGCTGGCCGAGTGTGTGGTTGAGCGGTCGATCCCGGAGTTGTTCGCGGCGCAGGTGGCGCGTACCCCGTCGGCCGTCGCAGTGAGTTTCGAGGGTCGGTCGTGGACGTATCGAGAGTTGGATGAGGCGTCGAATCGGTTGGCGCACTTGCTTATCGATGAAGGGGCGCGAGCCGGTGAGTCGGTGGCTCTGTTGTTGAACCGGTCCGCGGACGCGATCGTCACAATTCTGGGGATATTGAAGTCGGGTGCGGGGTATCTGCCGATGGATCCGGCGGTGCCGGATGCGCGGATCGAGTTTATGGTGGCCGATGCGGGCCCGGTCGCGGCCGTCAGCGCCCAAGGGTTGACCGAGCGGCTGCACGCCTACGACATTCCGGTGGTGGACATGGCGGATCCGCGGATATCGGCTCAGCCCGCCGGCCCGTTGCCGGGACCGATGCCTGGGGATGTTGCTCACATCATCTATACCTCAGGGACGACGGGCACTCCGAAAGGTGTTGCGGTCACTCATCAGAATGTGACGCGGCTCTTCGATGGTCTCGATGTGGGTGTGCAGATAGGCCCGGATCAGGTGTGGACGGCGTGTTCATCACTGGCCTTCGATTATTCGGTGTGGGAGATCTGGGGCGCATTGTTGCACGGCGGCCGTCTGGTGGTGGTTCCTGAGTCGGTGACGCGTTCCCCGCAGGAGTTGCACGCTCTGCTGGTCGGGCAAGAGGTGAGTGTCTTGAGCCAGACTCCTTCCGCGGTCGGCACGTTGTCCTCGGAAGGGCTGGAATCAGCGGCGTTGATGGTGGCCGCTGAGCCGTGCCCGGCTGATGTGGTGGACACCTGGGCGCCGGGTCGGG
>NZ_JBSFPX010000331.1:0-3874 GCF_053588415.1 Mycobacterium sp. NPDC003449 | reverse complement strand
GGCCCGCGGGCGCGGCTCCGCGCTGGCCGGGGTGGCGCGCCCGACATCGAACCGGACGTCCAGCACGACGCCCCGGCGACCGCACCGGCCGCCGGGGTCCGCCGGGTGCTGCTGGTGTGGGACGCCCCCAATCTGGACATGGGATTGGGCTCGATCCTGGGCGGCCGCCCGACGGCCGCGCACCGGCCCCGTTTCGATGCGCTGGGCCGCTGGCTGCTCACCTACACCGCCGATCTCTCGGCGGCGGCGGGCGGCGACGCCGACCTCACATTGGAGCCCGAGGCCACCGTATTCACCAACATCGCCCCAGGTAGCGCCGATGTGGTTCGGCCGTGGGTGGAAGCGTTGCGTAACGTGGGATTCGCCGTTTTCGCAAAACCGAAAATCGATGACGACAGCGACGTCGACAGCGACATGCTCGACCACATCGCGCTGCGCCGTGGCGAGGGACTGGCAGCGGTGCTGGTGGCCTCGGCGGACGGACAGGCGTTCCGGCAACCACTGGAGGACATTGCCCGCGAAGGCACGCCCGTGCAGGTGCTTGGATTTCGCGAACATGCAAGCTGGGCGCTAGCGTCGGATACCTTGGAGTTTGTCGATCTGGAGGACATTCCTGGTGTTTTCCGGGAACCGCTGCCACGGATCGGCCTGGACTCGCTGCCCGAGCAGGGCGCATGGCTGCAGCCGTTCCGGCCGCTGTCATCGCTGCTGACCTCGCGTGTGTAACAACTGCAAATGACCGTAGAAGCACAATGCGGGTCACCACAAATTTTTTCAGTTAGGAGCGTAAGTGTTCGCCTGGTGGGGTCGAACGGTGTACCGACTCAGGTACATCGTCATCGGTGTCATGGTGGCGCTTTGCCTCGGCGGCGGCGTCTACGGGATCAGCCTGGGAGACCATGTCACGCAGAGCGGTTTCTACGACGAGGGCAGTGAGTCGGTTCAGGCGTCGCTAATCGGCGACGAGGTGTACGGGCGTGACCGGACCAGCCACGTGGTCGCCATCCTCACACCACCGGATGACAAGAAGGTCACCGACAAGGCCTGGCAGAAAGAGGTCATCGGCGAACTGGATCAGGTGGTCAAGGACCACGAGGATTCCGTTCAGGGCTGGGTGGGCTGGCTCAAGGCCCCCGACACCACCGATCCGACCGTCAGCCAGATGAAGACCGAGGATCTGCGCCACACCTTTGTCAGCGTTCCGCTCAAGGGTGACGACGACGACCAGATCCTCAAGAGCTATCAGGCCGCCGAACCCGACCTGCAAAAGGTCAACGGCGGTGACATCCAGCTCGCCGGGCTCAACCCACTGGCCAGCGAGCTGACCGGAACCATCGGCACGGACCAGAAGCGCGCCGAGATCGCCATCGTCCCGCTGGTCGCCGTGGTGCTGTTCTTCGTTTTCGGCGGTGCGGTCGCCGCGGCACTGCCAGCCATCATCGGTGGCCTCACCATCGCCGGTGCGCTGGGCATTCTACGGCTCACCGCCGAGTTCGGACCGGTGCACTTCTTCGCTCAGCCGGTGGTCACGATGATGGGCTTCGGTATCGCCATCGACTACGGCCTGTTCATCGTGAGCCGCTTCCGCGAGGAACTCGCGGAGGGTTATTCCGTGGAGGCCGCGGTACGAAGATCGGTGATGACCTCGGGCCGGACGGTGGCGTTCTCCGCGGTGATCATCGTGGCGTCCTCGCTGCCGCTGCTGCTGATACCGCTCGGGTTCCTGCAGTCGATCACCTACGCCATCATCGCGTCGGTCATGCTCGCCGCGTTCCTGTCGATCACGGTGCTTCCCGCGACCCTGGCCATCCTGGGCGCCAACGTCGATGCGCTCGGCGTGCGCACGCTGCTGCGGGTGCCGTTCCTGGCCAACTGGCCGTTCTCGCGCCGGATCATCGACTGGTTCGCCGAGAAAACCCAGAAGACCAAGACCCGCGAGGAGGTCGAACACGGGTTCTGGGGCCGGCTGGTCAATATCGTGATGAAGCGGCCGATCGCCTTCGCCACGCCGATCCTGATCGTGATGACGCTGCTCGTCATCCCGATCGGCTCACTCACGCTCGCCGGTATCAGCGAGAAGTATCTGCCGCCGGACAATGCGGTGCGCCAGTCCCAGGAGGAGTTCGACAAGATCTTCCCCGGCTTCCGCACCGAACAGATCACCCTGGTGATGAAGCGCGACGACGGTGAGCCGGTCACCGACTCCCAGATCGCCGATATGCGGGCCAAGGCCCTGACCGTTCCCGGTTTCACCGATCCGGACAACGACCCGGAAGCCATGTGGAAGGAACGCCCGGCCAACGACAGCGGGTCCAAGGACCCGTCCGTGCGGGTGATCCAGAACGGTCTGGAGAACCGCGGCGACGCGGCGACGAACATCGGCGGGCTGCGGGAACTGCAGCCACCCCGCGGCGTCTCCGTCTACGTCGGCGGTACCCCCGCGCTGGAGCAGGATTCGATCCACAGCCTGTTCTCCAGGCTGCCGCTGATGGTGACGATCCTGGTCATCACCACGACGGTGCTGATGTTCCTGGCCTTCGGATCGATCGTGCTGCCGGTCAAGGCCGCGCTGATGAGTGCGCTCACGCTCGGTTCGACGATGGGCATCCTGACCTGGATGTTCGTCGACGGTCACGGGTCCGGGTTGCTGAACTACACGCCACAGCCGCTGATGGCACCGATGATCGGGTTGATCATCGCGGTGATCTGGGGTCTGTCCACCGACTACGAGGTGTTCCTGGTGTCCCGCATGGTGGAGGCCCGCGAACGCGGTATGTCCACCGCGGAAGCCATCCGGATCGGTACCGCCACCACCGGTCGCCTCATCACCGGTGCCGCCCTGGTGCTGGCGGTGGTCGCCGGTGCGTTCGCGTTCTCCGACCTGGTGATGATGAAATACCTGGCCTTCGGCCTGCTGATCGCCCTGTTGCTGGACGCGACGATCATCCGGATGTTCCTGGTGCCCGCGATCATGAAGCTGCTCGGCGACGACTGCTGGTGGGCCCCGCACTGGATGAAGCGCATCCAGGAACGCCTCGGCCTCGGTGAGACCGAGCTGCCCGACGAACGCAAGCGGCCGACCCTGCGTGAGCCCGCCGACGATGAACGCGCCCTGGTGGGTGCGGGCGCGCCGCCACCGCCGCGGCCGCACGATCCGACCCACCCGGCCGTCGAACAGCGTGCGCTGCCGCAGCGGACCAATGCACCGTCGGCCGCGGGCACCGTGCGCATCCCGCCGCCGCAACAGCGGCCCGCGCAGCCCGATCAGGAGCCGGCCACCACCCGATTCGCGATGGCCCGCAACGCCGTCCGCAACGCGGTGAACAATGCGGTCAGCAGCGCGACCGGCCACTCCGATAATCCCCCGGCCGATCCGTCCGCCCCGCCGACCGAACGGGTGCCGCGGCCCGCGGGCCGCCCGGCCCCGCCGCCACCGCCGCAGGCGCGCGAGGAACGTGAGATCGAATCCTGGCTGGGCGCACTGCGCGGCGGCCCGGCGAACGGACCGGCCAGCGGTCCGGCGAACGGGCCCGCCAAGAAAGCCCCACCACCGCCGCCACCACCGCGGCCGTCAGCCGATGCCACCCGCGCCATGCCGCAGTCCCGCCAAGGCGGGGGCGGCGCGCCACCGACGACGGCGTTCAACGCACCGCGTAATCCCAACGCCGGGGGTGCCGATCCGACCACGGGGATGCCGGTTCCACGCCAGCGCGATCAGCGCGATCAGGATGCGACCGAGAAGCTCAACACCCGCGACGACCCCAAGCGGCGCGGCGGCGGAATGAGCGCGCAGGATCTGCTGCGCCGCGAGGGCCGGCTCTAGTGGTCCGTCTGCGATTTGATCTGGTTAAGGGTGGCTCGGCCGCGTTGGACT
>NZ_JBSFPX010000330.1:0-3883 GCF_053588415.1 Mycobacterium sp. NPDC003449 | reverse complement strand
GCCGTCGAGTTGGCTCGGGAGATCGGAAACTCAGAACTGTTGAAGCCCTTCGTGAAACGCGAGGTCATGCCGGGAAATCTGCGGGGTGCGGAGTTGGAGCGGTTCGTTCGCGATGCCGCATCGAGCTATTGGCATCAGACATGCACCGCCAAAATGGGCCGCGACGCGATGTCGGCGGTCGATGCGCAGCTCAAGGTGTACGGCATCGACGGACTCCGCATCGCCGACGGCTCGATCATGCCCCGGGTCACCACCGGAAACACCATGGCGCCGTGCGTGATCATCGGGGAGCGCGCCGCCGACATGATCCGAACAGAACACTCGCTCTGAACACTGTGGGACAGAAGGGAACACGAAAATGACCGACAAGACGTTGACCGGGCGCGCCGCGCTGGTGACCGGTTCCACCTCCGGCCTCGGCTCCGGGATAGCCGCCGCGCTGGCCGCGGCCGGCGCCCATGTGATCGTCACCGGTCGGACGCGGGGCCGCGGCGAGCAGGTCGTCGCGCAGATCGAATCTGACGGTGGCCAAGCAATTTTCATCCCGGTGGACTTCGCCGCCGGGCCGAACGCGACGACCGATCTGGCGTCGGAAGCCCTCGAGGCAGTCGACGGACGACTGGACATCCTGGTCAACAACGTGGCCACCCTGATCCAGCCCGCCCCGACGGCCGAGGTCAGCGCCGAGGAGATCAATGCGGCGTTCGGCGTCAGCGTGGTGACGCCGTTCCTGCTGACCGGCCTGCTGGCCCCGGCGATGGCGCAGCGCGGTGAAGGCGCCGTCGTCAACATCGGCTCGATCTCCGGCGTCGTGGGTGCCAGCGGCTCGGCGTTGTACGGCGCCACCAAAGCGAGCATTCATCAGCTGACCAGAGCGTGGGCGGCTGAGTACGGACCGAGTGGTGTGCGCGTCAACACGGTCGCACCCGGCCCGATTGCGACCGACCGCAGCGACGAGTACGCCGCGGCGATCGCTCCGGTGCTGGCCCAGCTGCCGTCGGGCCGGTTGAGCACTGTCGCCGAAGTTGCTGCGGCAGTGGTGTTCCTGAGCGGACCGTCCGCGGCCAACATTCACGGCGCGCTGCTGTCCGTTGACGGCGGCTGGGCCGCGATCTGAGCTCCGATCCCCATTTCGAAAGGACCATCCCGATGCCCGTCATCCGCCTGACCATGACCTCGACCCTGCCCCCGGTTGAGCTGATGGCGGTGCTCACCGACTTCGGAGCGACCCGGCCCAGCCAGTGGCCGACCATCGACGATGCGTACTTCCAGGTGCACGCCATCGGCGACACCTGGGCCGAGGTCACCGAGGGAACCGCCGCCGCGTGGGAGCGTGCCCGCTACGACTGGGACACCGAACGCGGCCGCGTCACCATCACCACCCACGAATCGAAGGTGTTCGGCCCCGGCGGCGGATGGGTATTCCAATTGACGCCGACGGCCGAGGGGAGCAAGGTCGACATCGAACTCACCCGAAACCCCGAGGGCCTCCGCCGCAAACTGCTCGCCGCCCTGCTGCCGCTGGTGGCGCCGGCCTCGTTGCGGAAATCGTTCGCCGCGCCGCTACACGCTCACTGACACCGAGAGAGGTCCGATGTCCGTCCTGTCCCGACCGATGCCGTTGCCGTCAACGTGGTCGAATGCTGAGCATTTCTAGTCGATTTGGCACTGTTCCAGCGCGGGGCGCACCTCGGCGATCCGGGTGTAATCCCGATCATGGTGGAGGACACCGGCATTGTGCGACAGTGCGGTCTCGGCAATGAAGAGGTCGGGGATAGCGGTGCGATGCCACATGCCGTGGTGGTGTGCGAGGTCTCGTTGGAGTCGCCGCACGCGATTGAAGATGTCCGATGGCGCCGTCAGTACGGAGAACACCTCACGTAAAGACGATTGCTGCGCCTCGTAGTCGGCTGCCGACCGGGCCGAGTACAGCCACTCCAACTCGCCGATCTCACACAACACGAGGTCGGCAAGGTCGACCTCCGGTGGCGGTGACGCGCCGTTCAACAACCGAACATGGGCACTCTTGTCCAGCACCCACAGGGTCACCGCCAGGCCTCATCTGTCTGGAGCGCATCGGTATCGACCGCGTTCCGGGCATCGCTGAAGTGTGCGGTCATTCGCGAACGCCTGGCTTCGCGCTCGGATTCGGCGGCGGAGACCAATCGTCTAAGGCCTTCCTCGACGGTCGATCGCACGGTCTGGCCGGTGACACGCTGGGCGGCTTTCACGAGGTCCTCGTCGAGTTCGATGGTGGTTCTCCGGACCGGCATAGGTACATATTACCGACCTATCTGTACATACTCGAGATTTCTCGGAATCCCGGGAACAAATCCGCCGAAGCCCCCGTTGACCACGTCAACAACAAGTTGAGTGAGTGTGACTCAAGTTCAAGTTGACAATCTATAGTCAACCAGAGCAAGCTTGAGCGTAGTCCGCTCAGACCCCTATATGTCTACAGGAGGCAACACTATGGCTCGTGCGGTCGGTATCGACCTCGGGACCACCAACTCCGTCGTGGCGGTTCTGGAAGGTGGCGACCCCGTCGTCGTCGCCAACTCCGAGGGCTCCCGGACCACCCCGTCGGTGGTCGCATTTGCGCGCAATGGCGAGGTGCTGGTCGGCCAGCCCGCCAAGAACCAGGCAGTGACCAACGTCGACCGGACCATCCGCTCGGTCAAACGGCACATGGGCAGTGACTGGTCCGTGGAGATCGACGACAAGAACTACACCGCGCAGGAGATCAGCGCCCGCGTGCTGATGAAGCTCAAGCGTGACGCCGAGGCCTACCTCGGTGAGGACATCACCGACGCGGTCATCACCGTGCCCGCGTACTTCAACGACGCCCAGCGTCAGGCCACCAAGGAGTCCGGCCAGATCGCGGGCCTCAACGTGCTGCGCATCGTCAACGAGCCGACCGCGGCCGCGCTGGCCTACGGCCTGGACAAGGGCGAGAAGGAACAGACGATCCTGGTCTTCGACCTCGGCGGCGGCACCTTCGACGTCTCGCTGCTGGAGATCGGCGACGGCGTCGTCGAGGTCCGCGCCACCTCGGGTGACAACCACCTCGGTGGTGACGACTGGGACGACCGCATCGTGGAATGGCTGGTCGACAAGTTCAAGAGCACCTCGGGCATCGACCTGACCAAGGACAAGATGGCCATGCAGCGGCTGCGTGAAGCGGCCGAGAAGGCGAAAATCGAACTCTCGAGCTCGCAGAGCACCTCGATCAACCTGCCCTACATCACCGTCGACGCCGACAAGAACCCGCTGTTCCTCGACGAGCAGTTGACCCGCGCCGAGTTCCAGAAGATCACTCAGGATCTGCTGGACCGGACCCGGCAGCCGTTCCAGTCGGTGATCAAGGACGCCGGCATCTCGGTCTCCGAGATCGACCACGTCGTGCTGGTGGGTGGATCCACCCGGATGCCCGCGGTCTCCGAGCTGGTCAAGGAGATGACCGGCGGCAAGGAGCCCAACAAGGGCGTCAACCCCGATGAGGTTGTCGCCGTCGGTGCGGCGTTGCAGGCCGGTGTGCTCAAGGGCGAGGTCAAAGACGTTCTGCTGCTTGACGTCACCCCGCTGTCCCTCGGCATCGAGACCAAGGGCGGCGTGATGACCAAGCTGATCGAGCGCAACACCACCATCCCCACCAAGCGGTCGGAGACCTTCACCACCGCCGATGACAGCCAGCCCTCGGTGCAGATTCAGGTCTATCAGGGTGAACGCGAGATCGCTTCGCACAACAAGCTGCTCGGCCAGTTCGAGCTGACCGGTATCCCGCCGGCCCCGCGTGGCGTCCCGCAGATCGAGGTCACCTTCGACATCGACGCCAACGGCATCGTGCACGTGACCGCCAAGGACAAGGGCACCGGCAAGGAGA
>NZ_JBSFPX010000329.1:0-3903 GCF_053588415.1 Mycobacterium sp. NPDC003449 | reverse complement strand
GCCCATTTCCACCCGGAAATGGGCACTTTTGTGTCTGCTCGCGCGGGAGGTTGCGGCGTCTTTTGGACCGCGCTGAACGTAACCCTGGTACCGACCTCCCGATCCGCCGTACGCTCTGGGCCGTTTGCAGGCCCAGCAGATAGGCGACCATGTCGATCTACACCGAAGACCTCACCAAGTTCTACGGAACGACCCGTGCCCTGGAGGGCGTGTCGATCTCCGTCGACCAGGGGGAGATCCTCGGCGTCGTCGGCGCCAGCGGATCGGGCAAGAGCACGCTGGTCCGCAACATCGCCTTGCTCGAGCGTCCTACCCGGGGCCGCGTCGTGCTCGACGGGCAGGACCTGACCGCACTGGGCGAGAAGGAACTCCGCGGGGCGCGCCGCCGACTGGGCAACGTCTTTCAGACCGCGAACCTGCTCGACAACCGCACCGCCCGCGCCAACATCGAGTACCCGCTGGAGATCGCCGGCTGGGACCGCAAGAAACGGTGGTACCGGGCGCAGGAACTCCTGGAACTCGTGGGGCTGGCCGGACGGGGTGAGGATTACCCCGCGAAGTTGTCGGGCGGGCAGCGCCAACGCGTCGGCATCGCCCGCGCGCTGGCCGCCCGGCCCACGGTGATCCTCGCCGACGAACCGACGAGTGCGCTCGACCCCACCACCACCCAGGAGATCCTCACGCTGCTGACCAGCCTGCGTGACGAACTCGACGTGACGCTGTTGCTGATCACCCACGACCTGTCGATCGTGCGGCAGATCGCCAACCGCGTGACGGTGCTGAGTGAGGGCAGGGTTGTCGCCCAGGGACCGCTCGCCGAGGTGGCGGCCAACCCGGATTCCGGGCTGCTGCCACCGCTGAACGCGCCACCGGTGCTGGCCGACGGCGAGCTCATCGTCAACGTGCACGCCGGGGCGGATGCTCCGGCGTCGTTCATCAGTACCCTCTCGCGCGAACTGAACACCAACGTGCGGATCCTCGACGGTGAGGTGCTGCACCTTGGGGGACAATCGGTTTCACAGTTCCAACTGGGGCTCACCGGTGTCGACCACTCGGCTCACGAGCGCTCCGACGAGTACACCGGCTGGTTCGAGCGGCACGGCCTGGCCGCGGTGGTCGCCGCGGGGCGGCCCAGGGCATGAGCGCGTTCGGTGCCTGGCTCGACGATTCCATCCTGTTCACGACGGATGCGGTGCCGACAGCGGTCGGTCAGACCCTGCAACTGGTGTTCGTGCCGTTCTTCTTCGTGGTGATACTGGGTGTCCCGCTGGGCGTTGTGCTGTATGCCACCGCGCCCGGCGGGCTCGCCCCGATTCGCTGGCTCAACGGCGCATTGGGCGTCGTCGTCAATGTCACGCGGTCACTTCCGTTCCTGGTGCTGGTGATCGCGTTGTGGCCGCTGGGCCGGCTGCTGGTGGGGTCGAGCCTGGGAACGGTGGCGGCGATGGTCCCGCTGACGATCGGCACGATTCCCTTCCTGGCGCGACTGGTCGAATCGTCGTTACGCGAGGTCGACGCGGGCAAGATCGACGCGGCCAGGGTGGTCGGCGCCACGCGCCGGCAGATCATCGTCAAAACGCTTCTGCCGGAGGCGATTAGCGGAATCATCGCCGGGCTGACCATCACCATTGTCGCGTTGCTCGGATTCTCCGCGCTGGCCGGGGTGATCGGTGGTGGCGGGCTTGGTGACCTCGCGATCCGCTACGGTGCCCGCTCCTACGACGGGCCGGTGCTGTGGGCCACCGTGCTGCTGCTCATCGTGTTCGCCCAGATCTTTCAGGTGGTGGGCGACTACTTCGCCCGCAAGACCGATCACCGGCGCGCAGGAGGTGATGTTGGTGAATCACCACAGCTGTCCGGGTAGCTGCTGACTTCCCGCCCCCACCCCTCACAGAATGGACACCATCGAATGACCACCCCGGAAAACAACACCGTCCCCGACGGTCCGCCCAAGCGGAAGACGCCGCTGTACCTGGCGATCGCCGCGATCGGCGTGGTGCTGATCGCCGTCGCCGGCTTCGTCTGGCTACGCGGCGCGAACGACGACCATCGCCTCACCGTCGCGGCCACCCAGGTGCCGCATGCCGAGATCCTGGAATTCATCCGGAACGGGCAAGCCGCGGACGCCGGACTCGACTTCGACGTCCGGGTGTTCGACGACTACTCGCTGGGTAACCGGTGGCTGTCGGAAGGCGACATCGACGCCAATTACTTCCAGCACAAGCCGTACTTCGACGAGCAGGTCGCCGATTTCGGCTATCAGCTGCACGCCTTCCCCGGTGTACACATCGAACCGTACGCCGCGTTCTCGCAAAAGCACCGCAGCGCAACCGATCTCCCCGACGGGGCCAGGGTCAGCATCACCGACGACGGTTCCAATCAGGCCCGCGCCTTGGCACTGCTGGCGTCCAAGGGGCTCGTCACCCTGCCGGCCGACGGTCCGGTGAACGTGCACACCGTCGCCAACCCGAAGCGCCTGCAGTTCATCGAGGCCGCCCCCGACCTGCAGGCCAAGGCGGTGCCCGATGTCGACCTGGCGATCCTCAACGGCAACTACTTCCTCGACGCCGGATACACCCTCAAGGACGCGTTGATCGTCGAAGACATCGACGACAACCCGTACGCCAACTTCCTGGCCAGCCGCGAGGACAACCAGGACGCCCCCGACATCGTCAAGCTCAACGAGCTGCTGCACAGCGACCAGACGCGTGCGTTCATCGAGGAGCACTGGCCGGGCGGAGACGTATCGCCGGCCTTCTGAGCGCCGCCCGCCGAACGGGCCGGGCTCAGCGCGACAGCGCCGCCCGCAACGCCGACAGACCCAGGTCGAACGCCTCGGTGGCCGCCGGGACGACGCCGGAGTAGCCGAGATAACCGTGCACCAGCGTCTCGGCGTTGTGCACCTGCACCCGGACACCGGCGGCGGTCAGCAGCTCGCCGTAGCGGACACCGTCGTCGCGCAGCGGATCGTGGCCCGCGACCGCGATGTAGGCCGGCGGGAGCCCGGAAAGGTCGGCCGCCCTGGCCGGAACCAGCGTCGCCGGGGGATCGGACAGGTCGACGTGTCCGGCGTACCAGCGGGAGAACCCCTTGACGGCGTCCAGCCCGAGGATCGGGGCCTGGGCGTTCTCGGCGAACGAGGGCAGTGTGGTGTCCCACGTGGTGGCGGGATACCAGAGCAACTGGAACCGCAGCGCGGGCCCGCCCGCGTCCCGCGCCAGCTGGGCGACCACCGCGGCCAGGTTGCCGCCGGCCGAATCGCCGGCCACCGCCATCCGGTCGGCGTCGCCACCCAGTTCGGCGGCGTGGGCGGCCACCCACCGCGTCGCCGCCCACACGTCGTCGACCGCCGCCGGATAGGGATGCTCGGGCGCCAGGCGGTAGTCCACCGACACCACCACGGCCCCGGCACCCGCGGCGTGGCGGCGCGCGGTGCTGTCGTAGCTGTCCAGGTCGCCGACCGACCAGCCGCCGCCGTGGATGAACACCACGACCGGCAGGGTCGGGCCGTCGCCGCTCGCGGGGCGGTACACCCGCAGCCGGATCGGGCCGTCCCGGCCGGGGATCTCGCGATCCTCGACACTCAGCTCGGGATGGATCTCGCGGCGGGGCAGCTCACTGAACTTCCGGCGGGCCACCTCCGCACCCTCTGCGGTGGACAGTTGGAACGGCACCACCTGCAGTACCTTCTGCAGGATGGCATCCACAGCCGGTTTCTGGTCAGCGTCAGACACACCGACACCGTACGCACCTGCGACGGCGGGACTGTGGGTGGCCGCCGCCGTGGTGGCGGCGGGCTACGGTGTGGTCCTGATCGTGGCGGCCCTGCGATTGCCCGCCGGCGCCGACCTCACCGGTCAGTTCGGCGGCCAGCCCGTCGTCAAGGCCTCGGCCGCGGTGCTG
>NZ_JBSFPX010000328.1:0-3962 GCF_053588415.1 Mycobacterium sp. NPDC003449 | reverse complement strand
TACGGCAATTGCGGCGTGTTGCCGTACAAACACGGTCGCTCGCGAGGCAAGGCAAGGGAAGACCTCTAACTCACGTCGAAGGCGCGGGCGCGCAGCGAGCGCTCCACGCCGGCCCGGCCTTCCAGCACGAGCCGCCGTAGCGCCGGCGGCACCTCCGGATCGGACAGGAACGCGTCGGCCGCGTCCAGCCCGTCCTGGCTGATATCCCACGACGGGTACAGCCCGATCACCACGGTCTGCGCCACCTCGCTGGAGCGGCGCTCCCACACCGAGGAGATCGAGCCGAAGTAGCGGTCCCGGAACGGCGTGAGCAACTCGGCCTGCCCGGGCTGGGCGAAACCGCCGACGATCGCGCGGGTGGTGATGTTGGCCAGGGAGTCGTCCTCGATCACCTGCTCCCACGCCGCGGCCTTCACGGCGTCCTGCGGCCTGGCCGCCGATGCCGCCGCCGCCTGCCGCCTGCCCGCGGCGGTCGAGTCACGCTGTACCTCGGCATCGATGAACGGTGTCTCGGAGCCGTCGGCGTCGACCTGCCCGAACCGGGCCAGCGCCGTGATGATCCGCCACCGCAGATCGGTGTCGATGGTCAGCGCGGGCAGGCCGAGCGAGCTCGAATCCTTGTCCAGCAGATCCGCCAGCACCACCGCGTGCTGGGTCGAGAGCACCGACGTGCACAGCGCGTTGACGAATGCGAGCTGATGGTCCGAACCGGGTACCGCGCCGCGGGCCAGCTCCAGCAGCCGGTCGGCGAAGGCCGGCCAACCCTCGGTGTGCGCCCACTCCGGATCGGCGTAGGAGCCCAGCGCGGTCTGCGCCTGCATCAGCAGTCGCTGCGCCACGCCGACCTCGGTCTCGGCGTGCACCCCACCCGAGACCAGGGCCACGAAGTCGCGGGCCTTCATCTCGGCCTCGCGGGTCATCTCCCAGGCCGCTGACCAGGCCAGCGTGCGGGGCAACGGCTCGGCGATGTCGGCGATCCGGGTCAGCACCGTCGACAGCGAATCGGGATCGAGCCGCAGTGAGCAGTAGGTCAGGTCGTCGTCGTTGACCAGGATCAGCTTGCCGCGGGAAACCCCGACCAGTGCGGGCACTTCGGTGGAACCACCGTCGACGTCGAGCTCCTCGCGGTGCACCCGCACCAGCTTGCCGTCGACCTCGTCGTACACCCCGACCGCGAGCCGGTGCACCCGGGTCTCACCGGCGCCGGGCGCGGCACCGGACTGCGAGATGGCGAATCGGGTGAATGCGCCGGAGCCGTCGACGTTGAAGTCGGCCCGCAGGGTGTTCAAACCCGTTGTTTTGAGCCACTGTCGGCCCCAGCCGGACAAGTCACGTCCGGAGGACTTCTCCAGCGCGCCCAGCAGATCGCCGAAGGTGGCGTTGGCAAAAGCGTGGTCGCGGAAGTAATCCCGCAGCCCGGCCAGGAACTCGTCCAACCCGACATAGGCCACCAGTTGTTTGAGCACCGAAGCGCCCTTGGCGTAGGTGATTCCGTCGAAGTTCACCTCGACGGCGGCCAGATCCGGGATGTCGGCGGCGACGGGATGCGTCGAGGGCAACTGATCCTGCCGGTAGGCCCAGGACTTCTCGACGTTGGCGAACGTGGTCCAGGCCTGCTTGTACTCGGTGGCCTCGGCCTGGCACAGCACCGAGGCGAAGGTTGCGAACGACTCGTTGAGCCACAGGTCGTCCCACCAGGTCATGGTGACCAGGTCGCCGAACCACATGTGCGCCATCTCGTGCAGCACGGTCTCGGCGCGCCGCTCGTAGGAGGCCCGGGTGACCTTGGACCGGAAGACGTAGTCCTCCAGGAACGTCACCGCACCCGCGTTCTCCATGGCGCCCGCGTTGAACTCCGGTACGAACAGCTGGTCGTACTTGCCGAACGCGTACGGAGTGCCGAAATTGGCGTGATAGAAACCGAAGCCCTGTTTGGTCTCGGTGAAAAGCCGCTCGGCGTCCATGAACTCGGCCAGCGACTTGCGGCAGAACAGGCCCAGCGGAATCGTGCCGTGGTCATCGGAGTACTCGTCGCGCCATACCGCGTATGGCCCGGCGATCATCGCGACGAGGTAGGTGCTCATCTTCGGGGTGGTGGCGAACGTGAGCTGTTTGGCGGCGGACTCCTCGACTGATCCGTCTCCGGCAGTTACCGATGTCGCCGCCGGAGCGGCTCCGGCCACCGCCGCCCCGTTGGAGATGACCTCCCAGTGTGCGGGCGCGGTGACCTGGATGTCGAAGGTCGCCTTGAGGTCGGGCTGGTCGAAGCACGCGAACATGCGCTTGGCGTCGGCGGTTTCGAACTGCGAGTAGAGGTAGACCTCGTCGTCGACCGGGTCGACGAAGCGGTGCAACCCCTCGCCGGTGTTGGAGTACAGGCAGTCGGCGTCGACGACGAGGACGTTGTGCTCGGCCAGCCCGGGCAGGGCGATGCCGGTGGACTCGTCGTAGCCGGACACATCGAGTTCGACACCGTTGAGCGTCGCGCTGTGGATCGTGTCGGCGGCCAGGTCGATCACGGTGTCGGCGCCGGCCAGCGCGTCGAACTGCACGGTTGTCGTCGACCGGAAGGTGCGTTCGCCGGGACTGCCGTCACCGTCGGTGAGGTCGAGGACGATCCGGTAATTGTCGACGGTGACCAGGGCGGCGCGCTCGACGGCCTGATCGCGGGTGAGATTGGGAAGTGCCACCCGTCCAACCTATCGGCCCGCTCCGCCGGCCGGTATGTCAACGCGGCCACGCGCATCGCCGGCGTGGCCGCCCACCGCAGGCCCGGGCTACTGCGGGAAGCCGGCGATCCCGGCCAGTCCGTTCAGCGCGCCCAGGTTGTTCAGGATCGAGCCGTCGCTGATCGACGACATCATCTGCGGGCAGTACATCTGGATGGCGATGCCGGTGAAGAACGACGCCATCTGTGGGGACATGCCGCCGTCGCCGCGCATCTGCGAGGCCACCGATGCGAAGTCCTTACCGGGCTCGACCAGCATCGGACAGACTTCCTGGCCCATCTGGACGGCGGTGCCGGGGTCGCCGTAGCCGACCCCGGCGTCGTTCAGGGCGTTCAGGAACGAGTCGTTGGCCGCGGGGTTGGCCGGGTTGATCGGGTTCACCGGGTTGACCGGGTCGGCCTGGGCGGGCGCCGCCATGGCAAGGGCGACGGCGGCGGCGCCCATCGTGGCGGTCAGAAAGGCGCGAACGGCCATAATCCAGCTCCTCAGCTGTCACGCAGAACCCTTACAGCGCTCTGCTCACTCGGGCAACAGTGGTCGACGTTGATCACATTGACAACACGGTTCGATAAAAGTTGGCTCACTATGCGTTTCTTGTGTCGCTGCCGTGACCTCGACATGCTTATCGGGGTGGGCACCGGGATGGTTACCAGTATTCGGGAACATCTCGGTGTCGGCGCACAGTTGCACTGCACGGAGTTCTGCCCAGGTTCGCATCGAGAGGACATATTGATGGCTCAAAAGGATGTCGCAGGTTTCTGGTTCGACCCGCTGTGCCCATGGTGCTGGATCACCTCACGCTGGATCCTCGAAGTCGAGCAGGTGCGCGATATCGACGTGCAGTTCCACGTGATGAGTCTGGCGGTGCTCAACGAGGGACGCGACCTGCCCGAGGAATACCTGGAGATGATGAAGAAGGCGTGGGGCCCGGTCCGGGTCGCGATCGCCGCCGAGCAGCTCAAGGGCCCCGAGATCCTGTCCCCGCTCTACACCGCGATGGGTTTCCGCATCCACAACCTCGACAACAAGGACTTCGACGAGGTGATCGCGCAGTCCCTCGAAGAGGTCGGTCTGCCGGCCGAGCTGGCCGAGGCGGCCACCAGCGACAAGTACGACGACGCCCTGCGCAAGAGCCACCACGCCGGGATGGACGCGGTCGGTGAGGACGTCGGGACGCCGACCATCCACGTCAACGGCGTCGCCTTCTTCGGCCCGGTGCTCTCGCAGATCCCG